>CAYGOX010000066.1:6238-13668 GCA_964351485.1 uncultured Halioglobus sp. | reverse complement strand
CGGATAGGCGGCGCCAGCGGTTTCTGGGGCGACGCCGCCCGGGCGACGCCGCAATTACTGGCAAGCCCTGACCTGGATTACATCGTCTACGACTACCTGGCGGAAATTACCATGTCGATCATGGCGCGCGCGCGGGCCAAGGATGACAGCAAGGGCTACGCGACTGACTTCGTGACCGCAGCCATGGCTCCCAACCTGGAGGCAATTGCCCGCGGCGGCGTCAAGGTTGTGTCCAACGCAGGCGGGGTAAATCCGCGGGCCTGTGTGGCGGCATTGCGCCAGGTCATTGCCGACAAAGGCCTGAATCTCAAAGTCGCCTGCGTTCTGGGTGACGACCTCTCGTCGCAGGCCGAAGCACTGGCCGGCACCGGTGTGCGGGAGATGTTTTCCGACGCCCCCTTTCCCGCGCGCGAAGCGGTCCTGAGCATGAACGCCTACCTCGGCGCATTCCCGATCGCGCAAGCGCTTGCGCAGGGCGCGGATATCGTCGTTACCGGCCGCTGCGTCGACAGCGCGGTCACCCTCGGGGCGTGTATCCACGCGTTCGGCTGGGAGCGCACTGACTACGACAAACTCGCCCTGGGATCGCTGGCCGGACACATCCTGGAATGCGGCGCGCAGGCGACTGGCGGCAACTTTACAGACTGGGAAACGGTTCCGGGGATCGAGAACATCGGTTACCCCGTCGCCGAGATCGAGCCGGACGGTACTTTCACCTGCACCAAGCCCGACAACACCGGCGGCATCGTCACAGTCGCAACGGTGTGTGAACAAATGCTGTACGAGATCGGCGATCCGCAGTCTTACCTGCTGCCCGACGTGACCTGCGATTTCTCCACCGCGACGCTGGAACAAACCGCCGCCAACCGCGTGCGCGTCTCGGGCGCTACCGGCCGCCCTGCGCCGGACAGCTACAAGGTCAGCGCCACCTACCTCGACCAGTTTCGCGGCGGCACCTACCTGACATTTTATGGCGAGGACGCCGATCGCAAGGCCAGGGCAATGGGTGAGGCGGTGTTCGCGGCGGCGCGCAACACATTAACGGCCCTGTCGATGCCGGACTTTTCCGAAACCAGTCTCGAGATACTCGGCATGGAGAGCCAGTACGGCGCCTTCTCCCGGTGCGAGACCAGTCGCGAAGTCGTTTTGAAAATCGCGGCCAAGCACCCGGACGCACGCGGCGTCGGCCTGTTGCTCAAGGAAGCTGTCGGCCTGGCGCTGGCCACACCGCCGGGGCTGAGCGGTTTCGCAGGGACCCGACCCGCCCCCTCCCCGGTCGTGCGACTGTTTTCCTTCACTGTCGATAAAAGCGAAGTACCGGTAACGATTGAAATCGACGACGAACTCTCCGTCAGCGACGAATCCGCACAGCCCGCGCAGGCGCCGGTAGCGGCGCAAAGACCCGCCGAACCCGCCAGCCCTCCAAGCGAGGACACTATCACTGTACCGCTGATCAAACTCGCCTGGGGTCGCAGTGGTGACAAGGGCGACAAGGCCAACATAGGTATCATCGCTCGCGACCCCGCCTACCTGCCCTACCTCTGGTGCGCACTGACACCGCAGGTCGTGCAGGAACGTTTTGCCCACTTCCTCGCCGGCGACACTGACGGCAGCGTGGATCGCTACCTGCTGCCGGGCAGCCACGCGATCAATTTTCTGCTGCACGACGTACTCGGGGGCGGCGGCGTCGCCAGCCTGCGCAATGACCCCCAGGGCAAGGGGTATGCACAACTGTTGCTTGCAACGCCAATTGCCATTCCCCGACATCTACTGCCTTAGCACCGCGCAACGATTACAGGTATCGACATGACCGTATTCAACTCCAGGATCAATGTGAACGCCGAGAGCTTCGCGCAGAACCGCAGCGAAATGCTTTCACTGATCGAACGCCTCCAGGCCCTTAACGCGCGCGGTGCGGCAATCTCCGAAAAACGCAAACCCCGTTTCGAAGCGCGAGGACAGCTCACGCCCAGAGAACGGCTGGCGCGCCTGCTGGATCCGGGTCTGCCGTTTTTGACCATCGGCAACCTCGCTGGCTACCTGCTCGATACCGATGATCCGGACAAGTCGATCCCCGGCTCCACCATTATTTCGGGCATCGGCTTCATCGGCGGTGTTCGCTGCGTGGTGGTGGTCGACGACAGTGGAATCATGGCCGGTTCGCTCACCTCCGCCGGCGGGTACAGGGTCCGGCGCAGCGAGGAGATTGCGCTTGAGCAGAAATTGCCTTTCGTCCACCTCGTCGAAAGCGCCGGTGGCGACCTCATCAACTACACCGTCGAGGGCTTTTCACAAGGTGGAGAACTGTTCGGCAATCTCGCCAGGCTCAGCGCGGCGGGTATCCCGGTGATATCCATACTGCACGGCTCTTCGACCGCGGGGGGCGCCTATATGCCCGGCCTGAGCGACTATGTCATCGCGGTCAAAGACAACGGCCGGGCATTCCTGGCCGGCCCACCGCTGCTGAAAGCGGCCACCGGGGAAATCGCCACTGAAGAGGAACTCGGTGGCGCCCAGATGCACGCCACCGTCTCCGGGCTCGCCGAGTACCTGGCCGAGAACGATGGCCAGGCCGTGCAGATGTGCCGCGAGCTGGTGCAGCGGCTGCACTGGAACAAGGATTGCGAACCACCGACGCGCGGCAGTTACCGCCCGCCGGTGTACGACCCGGATGAAATTGCCGGTGTGGTCCCCTGCGACTATCGCACGCCCTATGACATGCGCGAGCTGGTTGCGCGCGTTGTCGACGGCTCAGACTTCATGGACTTCAAAGCGCGCTACGGCGCGGCGACTGTCTGCCTTCACGCCGAGGTGTTCGGCCTGCCCTGCGGCATACTGGGTAACAACGGACCGATCGATCCCGAGGGAGCAACCAAGGCGACGCAGTTTCTACAATTGTGCGACCAGTCGAACATTCCTGTGGTCTTTATGCAGAACACCACCGGGTATATCGTCGGAACGAAATCCGAAAGGGCCGGCATGATCAAGCACGGCTCGAAGATGATCCAGGCGGTGCGCAACCTGGAAGTACCGCGACTGACGCTTATGACCGGCGCCAGCTTCGGTGCCGGGAACTACGGCATGTGCGGTCGCCACTTCCATCCCGACTTCCTGTTCACGTTTCCCAATGCGCGCACGGGCGTCATGGGTGGCGAACAGGCGGCAAAAACCCTGTCGATGGTCGCGCGGGGCCAGGCCGAAGCGGCCGGGCAAACGCCCGACGAGGCCGCCCTTGCCCAGCAGGAAAAATACCTGGCCAATCTTTTCGACAGCCAGTCGGACGCTTTCTATACATCAGGCCACATGCTCGACGACGGCATGATCGATCCGCGCGATACGCGCAACACGCTGGGCTTTTTACTCGAAACGGTCTGGGAAAAGCGCCATCGCACGGTTCGCCAGAACAGCTTCGGCATCGCCCGCCTGTAAATTCACCCTGATCCACGGAGAAAGTCCCATGGGTTTACCCTCAACCAACGACTTGCTGCTGGAGCACAAGGGCAGCGTACTGACTATCTGGCTGAATCGTCCGGAAGCCAGGAACGCACTGTCGGCCCAGATGGTCGACGAACTGCACGCGGTACTCGACTGGGCGCGCGCTTCGGACGGTCTGCGAACGCTGGTGATCCGCGGTCGCGAAGGTTTTTTCTGCGCAGGTGGTGACCTCAAGGGGTTCAACACCGACCTCGACGGCGGCGAGCCCGACGAACGTGAGGTCGCCGCCGGCAACCGGCAATTCGGCGACCTCATGATCAAACTGAACGAACAACCCCAGACGGTCGTAATGCTGATCGAGGGTGCCGCTATCGGGGGCGGGCTCGGCCTGGCCTGCATCGGCGACGTCACGATCGTCACCCGCGACGCGAAATTTCGCCTGTCTGAAACCAGCCTGGGAATCGTCCCGGCGCAGATTGCACCCTTTGTCACTGAGCGCGTGGGCCTGACGCAGGCGCGCCGGCTGATGCTGACCGGCGCGCGCTTCAAGGGCGCCGAGGCGGTCCAGTACGGTATCGGCCACCTGTTGGCAGACGACGCGGAACACCTGGAACAACTCTGCGCCCAGGTTCTGGAACAGATAGCACTGTGTGCACCGGGTGCCAATGCCACGACAAAAAGTATCCTGTTTGAGGCAACACGCCTGCCCAGACCCGAGGCACTGGATTTCGCGGCGGCGGGGTTCGCGCGCTGCATGCTCAGTGAGGAAGGCCGCGAAGGGATCGCGGCGTTCGTGGAAAAACGCAAGCCCCGCTGGGCCGAAGAGTAACCCGTTTTCGGAGAACACCATGCGCAAATTCAACAGCGTACTGATTGCCAATCGCTCAGAGATTGCCTGTCGCATCATTCGCAGTGCACGGGCCGGCGGCTACCGCACGGTTGCGGTCTACTCCGATGCCGATGCGCAGTCGCCCCACGTGCAGCTCGCAGATGACGCGGTCAACATCGGACCGGGACCGGTCGGTGAATCCTATCTCGTGATAGACAAGCTACTGCAGGCCGCTGCGGCGTCGGGCGCCGAGGCCATTCATCCCGGCTACGGCTTCCTCAGCGAGAACGCCGAGTTCGCGCAGGCCTGTGAAGCGCAAGGTCTGGTGTTTATCGGGCCCGATTCCCAGGCGATCCGGCTCATGGGCAACAAAGCCGAAGCCAAGCGCCGGATGCTGGAGGCCGGCGTACCCTGCGTGCCCGGTTACGAGGGTCAGGCACAGGACGATGAAACGCTTCTAAAGGAAGGCGCAGACATAGGCATGCCGTTGATGGTCAAAGCAGCGGCCGGCGGTGGCGGACGCGGTATGCGCCTGGTTGAACGTGAAGCAGACCTGGCGAACGCCATCACTCTGGCTCGCGCCGAGGCCCAGTCTGCCTTTGGCAATGGCGAGCTGATTCTGGAAAAGGCGATTCTCCGACCCCGCCATGTCGAGGTGCAGGTCTTTGGCGACACCCATGGCAACATCATCCACCTGGGCGAGCGCGACTGCTCCGTCCAACGCCGGCACCAGAAAGTTGTTGAGGAAGCGCCCTGCCCCATAATGACACCTGCACTGCGGGACGCGATGGGTGCGGCCGCTGTCGCCGCAGCAAAGAGCATCAATTACCGGGGTGCAGGCACCGTTGAGTTCCTGCTCGACGAGAGTGGACACTTTTACTTCCTGGAGATGAATACGCGACTGCAGGTTGAACACCCGGTTACCGAACTGGTGACCGGGCTGGACCTGGTGGCATTGCAACTGGCGGTGGCCCAGGGAGAGCCGCTGGGTCTCGAACAGAGCGATGTCACACTGACCGGACACGCCATCGAGGTGAGGCTGTACACCGAAGATCCCTCGCAGGATTTCCTCCCGACATCGGGGCCGATCGAGCTGTGGGCACCGGCCGCCGGAGAAGGCGTCCGTGTTGACGATGGCATTACCACTGGACAGGTCATCTCGCCTTTCTATGATCCCATGGTCGCCAAGATTATCGCCTACGCCGACAATCGCGAAGCAGCCCGCCTGCGCCTGATTGACGCGCTGAACAACACGGTGCTGTTCGGGCCGGCACACAACGGCCAGTTCCTCGTTCAGTGTCTCGACAATGAGACTTTTGCCGACGGCGGCGCCACCACAGCTTTCATCTCAGAACAATTCAATGAGGCCGCGCTGGCGCGTCAGGTTCCAACGTTTGAAACCAGCGCCATCGCGGCAACCCTGGAAATACGTGCCGCACGCGAGTCGCTGGCCGATAGTGCGGTCATCCTGTCCCCGGAACTGATGGGTTGGGGCAGCGCCGCCGCGCTTGTCTCTCGCAAGCGTTACAGCCACGGAGAATTTACGCATGACGTAAGTTGTGAGGCGCTATCGTCCACCCGGTGCCGCGTGAGCGATGGTCAGATCGCGGTTGAAACCGACATCCTCGAGTACGGTCCGACAGCCGCGCGTGTCAAGGTGGGCGACCGCAAGTACCGCGTGCACTACCGACTGGCGCGACCGGGCGAACTGTACCTGTCTGTCGATGGGCATACCTATCGTTTCTGTGATGAAATCCTGCGTGACGGCGAGGAAGCAGCGGGGGGTGGCAGCGGCAAGGTCACTGCACCGATGCACGGTTTATTGCTCGATATTCGCGTCGCAGAAGGCGACCAGGTTGAATCGGGCGCAATCCTGGCCGTACTGGAAGCCATGAAAATGCACTACGAAATCGTCGCCGAGGCCGGCGGGAAAGTTACATCGGTTGTCGGTGTTGCCGGGCAACAGGTTGCCGCGGACGACCTGCTCTTCGAAATTACGGTGGACGACGCCGGCTAGCTGCCAACCACAGCATCCTGCGCCATGGCCTGCTCGTGGCTTTCGATCCACGCTTCGAGCTCCGGCACCGGCAACGGCTTACAGAACAGGTAACCCTGTATCAGCGAGCTGCCCATCTCGTTCACCAGGCGCATCTGTTCAGTTGTCTCGAGCCCTTCAACGACGACCTTCAATCCCAACGCCTGTGCCATCAGGAACACGGTGTTGGTAATGATACGGTCATCAACATTGTCTACCAGGTCGACGATAAAGCTGCGGTCAATCTTCAGATAGTCTATCGGCAGCTTTTTCAGATAGCTCAGCGATGAATATCCCGTGCCGAAATCGTCGATCGCGATTTCTGCACCCATCGCCCTGATCTCATGCATCCAGGCGACGCGACTGGCGCTGGTGGTCATAATCGCGCTTTCAGTCAGTTCGAGCACCAGGCGCCCTCTGCGTCGATCGAGTCTCGACAGTAGATTGGACGTATTGACCAGGAAATCGTCCTCGCGCATCTGCAGACCAGACACGTTCACTGCACACTTGAACTGCGAACCGTAGACTTTCGCCCAGATTGCCAGCTGTTCCATTGCCTTGTGCAGGACCCAGTCTCCCAGCGGAACAATCAGGCCCGAATCTTCGGCAACATCGATAAACTCGTTCGGCGCCAGCAAGCCCCGCTCGGGATGCTGCCACCGGATCAATGCCTCGACGCCGGCCACCGCGCCCGTCACACCATCCACCTGGGGCTGGTAGTGAAGCACGAACTCCTCACGCTCCAGGCCCTTGCGAATTTCGTTTTCCAGGGTGAGGCGCGCCAGCGAATTCATACCATTTTCACGGCGGTAATACGCGTAGTGGTTCTTGCCCATTTTCTTGGCGGCGTACATCGCGTGATGTGCTCGCTGCATCAGGACGTCGAGACAGTCCCCGTCGTCGGGGTACATGGCAATACCCATTGACGCCGTAATATTCAGCTCCTGTCCTTCGAGGTTGTAGGGCTGAAAGATCGAGTTGAGCAGACGCTCAGCAACGCGGGCCGGCACAATCGAGTTTTCAAAGTCTGTAAGCAGGATCAGAAATTCATCACCACCGAGCCTGGCCAGTTCCAGGTACGCATTCTCGTCACTACCTGCCGTCGCCAATCGTGCAAACGAATCACTCTCC
>CAYGOX010000066.1:0-6219 GCA_964351485.1 uncultured Halioglobus sp. | reverse complement strand
TCATTGACCGACTTGAATCCATCGAGATCAATAATACAGACGGCACACGCCTTGTTTGAACGCCTGGCTGTGGCCAGGGCCTTCTGAACGTGATTCTCGAACAGTCGACGATTGGGAAGCCCTGTCAGGTCATCGTAGTAAGCTAGCTGATGCAATCGCTTCTCGGTTTTCTTGCGCTCCGTGACATCCTGGAAAATACAGATGTACGTATCGGTCTGCTCCTCGGAGTTGAACAGCACAATGCCGTCCACCGGGTAGACAGACCCGTCGGCACGTCGCAAGTGCAAGTTCAGCGTTATCTGCTGCTGGTTGTTCAATCGCGAGAGCTGTTCGTTGATATCTTCCTCGGGAAGATCGGCGACCAACTCGCTGAACCGCAGTTGCAACAGTGTATCGGTCTGATAACCGAGGTTGTTGATCGCACTGGCGTTGGCACTACTGATCAGCTGACTGCGCGTATCAAATACAATGATTTCGTTTGATGATTTATCCAGCGTCTTGCTGAGACTGGCCGCCTTGCGCTGGCTCGAAAAAGCGGTCGATGCCCGGAGACTGTAAAGAACCCGGTGGCGCAGAATGGGCCAGTTGATCGGTTTGCTGCTGAAATCCCAGGCGCCGACCTCGTAGGCGCGGTCTACGGCAGCGACATCATCCCGGCCGGTCAGCATCACAATCGGGGTATTCTCAAACTGTGGCATTTGGCGGATACGCTCACAGGTTTCAAACCCGTCAATACCCGGCATCATAATATCCAGCAGGACAAGATCAGGCTTCACCGTTTCAATCACGCGCAGCGCTTCGTCACCGGAAGACACCGTAGTGACCTGCATGCCAGCGCCGCTGAACGCTTCTTCAGCCATAATGAGGACGGCGGGATCGTCATCCACCACCAGTATTCGGGGGTGCTGCGCCGGGATCATTGTCTCACCTGGTTTCATTCGATTCGTTCCTTGCGCAGTGCTTCACACACGTCGTCAAACGCGTCGATAATTTTCTTGCCAAGTGACTCAATGGTGGCAGTGTCGTTGTCCCGTGCTGCTTGCTCCAGATCTGCGCACAGCGCGGCGTAATGCTGCGCACCGAGATTCGCGCTGCTCGACTTCAGGGTATGGGCGGTCATTTCGACCGCAGCGATGTCGTTGGCTGACAAAGCGGTATCCAGCGTTTCAATCAGGCCCGATGAGCTTTCCAGGTAGACATCGATAAGCCGGGTGAGAATATCCGGCTGCCCTTCCCGCTGCATCGCGCGCACGCGTTCAAGGACCTCCTCGTCAAGCTTCGTCTCATTATTATCTGTCATAGCGTTCTCCAGACCGATCAGCTCGCAGATGACCTGGGCAAGCGTTTCACTGTCAAAGGGTTTTGCGATGTACCTGTCCATACCGACGTCGAAACATCGCTCCTGATCGCCTTCCATGACGTTCGCCGTAAGCGCCAGGATCGGCAGGTGCCCTCCCGACACGGCTGTGTGACCGGCCTCCCTGATCGCTGCGGTGGCCTCAAAGCCATCCATCACCGGCATCTGGCAATCCATTATCACCAGGTCGTACTTCGAATTTTGCAGCGCGTGCAAGGCTTCCTGACCGTTGCCAACCAGGTGGCACTCACAGCCGTAGTTACGCAGAACCATATAGGTAACCTGCTGATTGACCAGGTTGTCCTCGGCAACCAATACGCGCGCATCCAGCGCCGGCCGTTCACATGGCTTGTCCTGTTTGCCCTCAATATAGTCTGCGGCCACCGTCAGACCAGTGCGACTGTTCAGCTCCGTCAGTATTTTGGCGTAAAGATCTTCTTTCAGAACCGGCTTGACCAGGTAGGCTGCCGTACCATTGGCGGCCAGATCTTCGCAGGGAAGCTCCTTGGCCAGAGAACCCAGAATAATCGTCGCGGGTTGGCCATACCTGGGCTGATCAGCAATGGTACGTGCGAGTTCGGCGTCGCCAGTTTTTGGCATGGGGTAATCCAGGATCACAATGTCGTAGGGCTCGCTCGAGCGAACCCGCTGTTCAAGCTGTTCTACTGCCTCGGCTGAACCAGAAACTGCGTCGGCATGCGCTCCCCAGCCCTGTACGTGCTCAAGCAGCAATTCACGCTGCGTGGCGTTGTCGTCCACGACAAGAACATGCTTGCCCGCAAGTTCACCGGTACATACCGAGGGTTTTGCAATAGGCTGCCGGCCGTCAGAATTGATCGTAACAGGCACCGTGAACCAGAACGTTGACCCGTCACCCGGCTTACTCTGGACCCCGATATCACCCCCCATCAACTCCACAATATGCTTGCTGATAGTCAGGCCAAGACCAGTACCGGAAAATTCGCGGGTGGTGGATCGATCGCCCTGCCCCTCGCGATCAAACAGCGTATCCTGTAGCTGGCGATCAATACCGATACCCGTGTCAGTAACTGTAAACCGCAGCCGTGACTTTTCCGAGCCATCCTCGTGCCAGCGTTCTTCACTGGCAATGGACAGCACGACCTGGCCACTGGGCGTAAACTTCACCGCGTTCACCAGTAGATTGATCAGGACCTGCCGAAGCCTTCGATCATCCGCCACGATTTCCGCGGGCAACGGTTCATTTTCGACCGTAATATACTCCAGGCCCTTGGCGTGGGCAGCTTCCGCGACAACTGCGTTCACCTCACGGACCAACTGCGTGATAGTGAATACGCGCTCAACCAGTCGTACGCGACCGGTTCCAATCTGGGAAAAATCGAGAATATCGTTGATTACATTCACCAGCGACGTCGCCGACGTCCTGATGGTATCATCCAGCTGTCTTTGCTCCTGGGCGATCTCTGTTTTCAAGAGCAGTTCGGTAATGCCCAGCACGCCGTTCATCGGGGTCCGTATCTCGTGACTCATACTGGCCAGGAATTCGCTTTTCCTGTGCGCCAGGGCGAGCGCCTCGTCGCGCGCGCTTTCCAGGCGCTGATGCGCCTGCCGAAGCTCGCCCGTCATGTAATCCAGTTCATCGGCCAACGAACCAAGCTCATCTTTGCGCTGCCACCCGAGAGCCAGCGCCAGGTCCCCGCTGGAACGAATCGCCTTCATGTGTGTCTTGAGCCGGTGCACAGGGTCGATCACCAACCACCGGATAGTGAACCATGACAGGAGGATAAACAGCGAACTCATAATCGTCAGGAATGCGAACGAGAGTTTCTGAATCGCGCTGCCCATGCCTGTAATGATACTCGGCGTCCGCGCCTCCAGCTTGAGGGTGTATTGTTTGAAGGCATCGCGGATGATCTGCTGACTGACGACGGACTGCTCTTCGTAGCTGTATTCGATTGGATGGCTCGGAAAAAACCGGTCATCGCGCTCGGCTGCATCTCTTTCAGCGCTGGGCTCAATATCCATGGCCGGCACAAGCGAAAACGTAACACCGATGCGGTCGCCGTATTCATCCCTGCGCTCGGACGTCAGGAAGCGGCCTATGAGAAAGTACCCCGCGGGCTCGCCTGATCCGTCAAAGCGTGTAACCGGCTGTAAAGCGGCGAGTAGTATTCCGCGCTGCCCCTCTACAATACCCTGCACATCTCCCAGTTCGCGATTGCGGCGTATAAACCCGCGGCCGCGTGATGCCGGTCGGACCGACAACTCGTGCACAACGATCAGTTCTCCCGTGCCGGGGTCTACGGTCTTGCCCCAGATAAGCTCCCCTTCGGGATCAAAGAAGAACATCAGTTCGACATCCACGTCGCGCCAGCGATCCGGATGCAGGGTTCTTTCGGGGAAGGCGGGATTATCGCCGCGCAGGAATCGCCACGCGTCCGTAGACTGGGAGTATCGCCGCCCCACGGCAGCCACGGCATCGAGCTCTGCCTCCAGCAACTGCTTCACCCGCGTGATATCTTCCTCAGCCTCTTCCTGCTCGATCTGGGCAAAAACGGGAAAGATCATCCCCTGTAACGCGATGTAGCTGCCGACACTGAACGCCAGCGCAAGCAGCATAAACACGGACGCCACACGCAGTTGCAGCGAAGATTCGCGCGCGCTCATTGTCTGGCTCCGTCCGACAAATCACCTACCCCGCGTGGGCTACCGCAGTGGCGTCCAGCAGCAAAGCCTGCGCCGCGTCGATCGTCATGGGGCGACCGAAGAGGTAACCTTGCGCCTCGGTACAATTGAGTGACGCGAGCGCCTCGAACTGGCACCTGGACTCGACACCCTCAGCGACAACGCGCAAACCGAGCGTTTCTGCCATGCCCAGGAATGCTTCGAGAATCGAGCTGTCGCGTTCGTTTTCCGCAAGGTCCGCCACAAAATGCCGGTCTACCTTGAGAATGTTAACCGGCAGGTTACGCAGGTAGTTCAGTCCATTGCAGCCAGCGCCAAAGTCATCGATCGCAACCTGTATCCCATGCGCCTGTAAAGCCGTCAGCTGCGCGAAGCGCTGATCCAGCCCACCCTGAAGGGCCTCTTCAGTCAATTCAATTTCCAGACGATCGGCAGGCAACCCCTCTTCTTCAAGCGCACAGAGCACCTGCTCAACCAGGTCGGGCTGGGCAAGCTGGACTACAGACATGTTCACTGCACAGACCAGTTCACGCGAACAGGCCTCACTGAGGCGGGCCACCTGTCGACACGACTGTCGCAGCACCCAGTCGCCTATCATATTGATCAGGCCGGTCCGTTCAGCGATGTCGAGAAATTCATTCGGGGTCAAGACGCCGCGCTTGGGATGATTCCAGCGCAGCAGAGATTCAAAGCCGATAATCTGTCCGCCGGGAATCGCCACCTTGGGCTGGAACAGCAATTCGAACTCGTCATTGTCGATGGCAATTGCCATATCGTCCTGCAGTTGGGCCTTCTGTTTGAACTGTGCATTGAAGTGCCCGGAACAAAACTCGATGCCACCGGCCGCGCTCTGCGACTGGCTGAACAGACGGGCGACACACGCCGCCTGGGTCAAGGTCACACCATCGCTGGCGTCCGTGGGGTACATCGCAACACCCAGGTGGGTGACAACGGTCAACCGCTGATCATCCACGCAAAGCGGCTCCTGCAGTATTTCGCTGACACGCTTGGCAACCCAACCTGCGGCTTCCGCGTCACAGGTGGCAGGCAGGAGTATGCCCAGTTCGGCATCGGCTACCACGGGCAGTGCGTTCAGTGAGGCGACGTCTGGAAACACCACGACGACGTCCGAGCTCCGAAGCTTCGAGCGCAGTCGGCTGGCGATCGACTGCAGGGCAAGATCGATCAGGTCAGCGTTCAATGGCATCGTGTCGTGTCGAGCAATGGACACGCCCAGGGACATCACGCCAATAACTCGCGACTCGCGCCTGGCAAGCAGCAGTGCCTGGTTGACCCGGTCGACAAACAGGCTCTTTTCGCAGAAGTGCTCGCGTGACACTGGCAGGACAAAATCCTTGAGCTCGGCGGTATGCGCATCGGCGACTTCCTCGAGCTGCCAGTCACGCTCGGTCACGGAAGCGTCACCGAAAAACGGTCTCACCACCACGGAGGCAGATTCGTCGGCGGCTGCGTCTACCACGAGTTCGTCGGCACTCTCGGCTTCCGATGACGACTCGCAGGCCTCCCAGGCCATAACCTTGTTGCGCCCGCTTTCCTTGGCCAGGTAGAGCGCCTTGTCTGCGCGATGCATCAGTTCGTCGCTGCTGACCGCATCACCGCTCATGCAGGCAACGCCAAAGCTGGCCGTGGTACGCAGCGCTGACCCGAACAGGCTCGCGTCACCCTGGGCGATTCTGCGCCGCATCCGCTCCGCAGCGTCCGTCGCCTGCTTCAGTGACATGTTCTCCATCACAATACAGAATTCTTCGCCACCGTAACGGCCCAGCAGATCGTCCTGGCGGATTTCCTGCTCCAGCACACCTGCGACATACTTGATCACCTTGTCGCCCAGTGCATGACCGTAGTTGTCGTTAATGCCCTTGAAGCGGACGATATCGATCATCATGCATATAAGCGAATTCGAACTCGAAACTGCCTCGGCATGCACGGTGTTATAGCGCTCGGTAAACGAGCGGCGATTCAGGCAGTTGGTCAGGGGGTCCTGCGAAGCCAGCAGCTGCAGCTCACGGTTCTCAACATCAATGCTTTGCTTGGCCTGCTCCAGATCAGAGATGGATTTCTTGAGCGTTGCATTGCGCTTTTCAAGCTCGGTCAGGTTGTCCAGCGTTACGATCACGCCGCGGTTGTCCGAACCACTCTCGTGCAGAGGCGTGCAGTTAACCCCGTAAGACCGCTCA
>CAYGOX010000065.1:6284-13760 GCA_964351485.1 uncultured Halioglobus sp. | reverse complement strand
CCCTCGCCACAGGCAACACAACAAGCGCCAGGCAGAACACCAGGATCAGGCTGACCGAGAGCATCATGAAACTGTCAAAGGTCGCGAGGCACCAACCGCGGATACTCGTCAAGATCTCATTGGCCTGGCTGGGAAACTGTACAGTGGCCACGACGAACAGCACGATCAGGCTGGCACTGACAAAAAACACCGGGTTGTGGATATCCATACCCCAGAGACGAATATTGTCGTCGCCAACGTTGTAATCAGACTGGTATCGATGAGTCATGCCGCCGCCGAGGCCCCTTTAACGTGTGGCGCTGCATAGAATACTACGCTTTCGTAGTCCCCTGCAGATTGTTGGCGCTGGAATATATTGATATCTAAAAACCTTTCTCTTTTATGAAAGCAATCGAATGAGCGCTTTATAGGGTGTTTTTTGCCGAATTTTAGCACTTTTCCACCCTGCGGGTTGAGGCACAAGGCGACCGGCAGGTACAATAATGCATTGATCTAAAAATATTATTATTAAATAAAAAATCCTTCCGCAAATACCACTCTCAGGGATACCTATGTTTAAAAGAAAGGCTCTGTACGGCGCCATGCTTGCCACTGCCGCGATTAACCCGGCGAACGCCCAGCTTGAAGAAGTCATCGTTACCGCAACCAAGAAAGAAGCCAGCGCGCAAGATATACCCGTCGCCATAACGGCGCTCGGTGAGGAGTCACTCGACCAGCTCGGAGTCTCCAACTTCAATGACTACCTCGTCCAACTCCCCGGTGTAACGGCCGGTGGAGCCGGCCCAGGCACCAGCACCATCTATATACGGGGCGTGGCGTCGACCACCCCCAATCTCACCAGCTCTGGTGTCGCCGGCCTCGCTCCCAACGTCGCGTTCTATCTCGACGAGCAGCCGCTCACTCAGCCGGGCAGGAACCTCGACGTCTATGCTGCCGATATGAACCGGGTGGAAGTGCTCAAGGGTCCCCAGGGCACCCTGTTCGGTGCCAGCTCACAGGCCGGCACTGTTCGACTGATCACTAACAAGCCGGACACGACCGCGTTTTCGGGTCATCTCAAGCTCGGTACGGCCTTTACGCCTGAAGGCGAACCGAGCTACAACGCTGAAGGTGCGGTCAACATACCTGTCACTGATGACTTCGCGGTCCGGGGAGTGGTGTATGTCGACCGTCAGGGCGGCTATATAGACAACGTTGCGGGAACCGTCACCGCGCGCGAAAGTGCGCGTTTCCAACCCGGCGGTTTCCAGGGCAGTGACGATCTGTCCGGCGTAAACTTCCTGCCTGTCAGCAACGCGCCGAGCATCGAGGACGACTTCAACGAAGCAACTTACGCCGGGGCAAGGCTGGCCGGACAGTGGTACTTCGCCGATGACTGGAGCCTGTTGGTCGGTGTTGCGCAACAAAGCATCGAATCGGAGGGCGTTTTCTACCAGGATCCCGAGCTCGATGACCTCGAGATCAGCCGGTACGAACAGGACACGCTCGAAGACGATTTCGAAAACTACAACTGGACATTGACAGGCCGCCTCGGTGAACTCGACGTGCTGTACACCGGCGCCTATACCGAACGCGAAGCCGAATCACAGGTCGATTACACTGACTACCTGTTTGTCGGACAGTATATTCCCTACTACATCTGTGACTACGCCGTTTCCTACCCCAGCGGCGCTCCAAGCGGCACTTGCCAACCGCCCAACCTGTTCGTGAAGAGCATCGTCAAGACAGAGGTGCAAACGCACGAGTTTCGGGTGACCACAGACCAGACGCGGAGACTGAGAGCGATTGGTGGCGTGTTCTACAGTGACATGGAGCTGCGCGAAGACAACCAGTTTACCTATCCCGGCTCCATCGAGGCTATCGCGGCCGACGGCACCAGCGTTGGCTTCGGGCCCAACTTCTCGGCCCAGGGCGCTTCTGTGCGTGACCCCGGCCAATGGGCGCCGGGCGTCGTCTTCCGCAATGACGTCCTGCGCACCGACGAGCAGCTGGGCATGTTTGGTGAGGTCAGTTTCGATATTTCAGAACAATTTACGGCCACTGTCGGTGCCCGCTGGTACGACATCGAGGTCGACTTGGTGGGTAGCGCCGCGGGTTCCTTCGGCAACTTTGGAGCCAGCGTGGACAACAACGCCGGTAATAACCTGGACGAACTCTTCAGCGGCGAAAACGACACCGCGCAGACAGACGGAGTCATCGGCAAGATCAGTTTGCAGTGGATGCCCAACGCTGACCAGCTCTACTACATCACCTGGTCGGAAGGGTATCGCCCTGGCTTCCTCAACCGACCTGGCGGTGCGGTATCGCAAGACGGGTCATACACCGTGCCTTTTGCCATGGACACCGATGAGGTGACCAACTATGAGCTGGGTTGGAAGCTGGATCTGCTGGATAACACGTTGCGGTTCAACGGGGATATCTTCTTTGTAGAGATCGAGGATTTGCAGGTCGGTATTTTCGACCCGAGCATCACCAACCTGTTCTTCGCTGACAACGCTGCAGACGCTGAAGTCACAGGTCTGGAAGGCGACGTGACCTGGTTACCCCAGGCGGCTCCTGGCCTCGTGCTATCGGGAGGCTTTTCATTCCTCGATACAGAGATCACTGACAGCTTTGTCACAAATTTTGTCCAGGAAGGCGACGAGCTGGCTTTCGCGCCCGAATTTCAGGCAACGATCAATGCGCGCTACGAGTGGGACCTGGCGTCAGGAAAACTGGGCCACATCATGCTTAACGGCAGCTACTCCGACAAGGTCAACACTGACATCGTTGCGGCCAACAGTATTACCCTTGATAGCTGGACGCTCTTGAACGTTTCCGCAGGTGTATCTGACGACCAGTGGAGCGCAGAACTCTACGTAGAAAATGTCACCGATGAGCTGGCGGAGATATCGGGCAACGCAATTTTCAACCGCGAACGCATTACAGTCGCTCGCCCCCGCACCATCGGTCTACGCTTCGCGTACGACTTCTGATCACAGACTCGTAGAGATCCAGCCCGGGCGGTAAAATGTTCGGGCTTTTTTCCGCGTGTCGTTTTTCCATGGCAGAGACAGACAAGACACACCAGACGTCCACCATTCAGCAAAAGATCAGTGGTGGACAGTACAACGAAGCCCTGGCGGATATCCAGAGGGTGCTCTCGGCTGATCCGGACAACACGGACGCACGGTACATGGCCGCGGTTTGTTGTCGGTACCTCTCGCGTTTTACGCAGGCGGAGTCCTACCTTGAACCCCTGAAGTCCGTTTCGAATGATCGAGGTCGCGTCTTTCAGGAACAGGGTCACCTCGACCTTGCCCGGGGCAGGCCTCGGCAGGCGCTCGCAGCATTTGCCAATGCCTGCCAGCTAAATCCGGCGCTGGTGGCTAGCTGGCGCGCGTAGGCACAAATCCTGGCCAGTCTGGAGCAGCCAGAGGAGGCGCAGCAGGCCAGTGCGCAAGTCAAACGGCTCGAGACCATGCCACGGGCGCTCGTCGCCGTCTCCGATCTGTTGGCACAGGGAAAACTCGCGAAGGCGGAGGCCATATGCCGAAAATTTCTCCGCGCCAACCCGGCACATGTCGAGGGGATGCGATTACTGGCACAGATCGCTGTGGAGTTTGGCGTATTGGACGAAGCACAGTTTCTGCTGGAGAGTGCGTCCGAATTCGATACCGACAATCTCCAGGTGCGGATCGACCTGATCGGCGTCCTTCGCAAGCGTCAGGCGTTTGAACAGGCCCTGGCGGCGGCGCGCACGTTGCACGATGCACACCCGGAAAATCCCCAGTTTCAATCACTGTACGCCATCGAGAAGATGCAGATCGGTGACTACACCGGCGCGATCGCGCTTTTCAATTCTGTGCTCGCTACACTACCAAACGACGCCGTGACCCTGACATCACGCGGGCACGCCCAGAAAACTTTGGGGCAATCCGACGCAGCAATCCAGAGTTATCGAGCAGCTATTGCCGCCGACCCATGGCACGGTGATGCCTACTACGCGTTGTCCAACCTCAAAACCTATCGCTTCGGGGATGACGAGTTGGCACAGATGCTTGATTACGAATCGCGGGAAGAGGTAGGCCCGACGAGCCAGGTGTATTTTTGTTTCGCGCTGGGTAAAGCATTTGAAGATGCAGGCGACTTTGCACGAGCCTTCGAGTACTACGCCAGGGGAAATATGCTCAAGCGCCAGCATAGCCGTTACGATGCTCAGCAGATGAACGAAGACCTGCGCGCCCAGCGGGATTTTTTCAGTCGCGACGTGGTCGATCGCCTGGCGAACGGCGGATACCGTGCACCCGATCCCATATTCATCGTGGGATTGCCCCGGGCCGGCTCGACTTTGCTCGAGCAAATTCTCTCTTCCCACAGCCTGGTAGACGGGACGCTCGAGCTACCCAATATCCTGTCGATGGCACAGAAACTGCGACGTGCTGGGCGAGAGGAGGGCGCAGCACCTTACCCGCATAGCCTCCTGGATTTATCGGCACAGGCCCGGTCCGAGCTTGGGAACCTGTACATCAACGACACCCGCGTTCATCGGCAGGGCGCACCGTTTTTTATCGATAAGATGCCCAATAATTTTCGCCACATCGGTTTGATCAGGGCAATTCTGCCCAATGCCAAGATCATTGACGCGCGGCGTCACCCGATGGCCTGCTGCTTCAGCGGTTTCAAACAACTATTTGCCGAAGGCCAGGAGTTCAGTTACAGCCTTGGAGATATCGGCCGTTACTACAACGATTATGTCGAACTCATGGACCACTGGGATCAGGTGGCACCCGGCGCGGTCCTTCGCGTGCAGTATGAAGATGTCGTCGACGACCTTGAAACCCAGGTCCGCCGCATCCTGGCGTATTGTGACCTGCCCTTCGAACAAGCCTGCCTCGAATTTCACCAGACCGATCGTGCAGTGCGCACCGCCAGTTCAGAGCAGGTGAGGCAGCCAATCTACCGGGACGGGGTGGAGCAATGGGTCCACTTCGCGCCCTATCTCACGGAGTTGGAGGAACTGCTGGCACCCTCACTGGAGCGCTACGCTGTAGATCGACACTAAGTCACACATCCAAGTTGGCAACAGCCAGCGCATTCTCCTCAATAAAGTCGCGCCGCGGTTCCACCTGGTCTCCCATCAGGGTGGTGAAAATCTGGTCTGCAGCGATGGCATCCTCGATCGTCACCTTGAGCATGCGACGAACCTCCGGATCCATAGTGGTTTCCCACAGCTGGTCGGGGTTCATTTCACCCAGGCCCTTGTAGCGCTGGATGCTGTAGCCGCGACGGGCCTCGCTCATCAGCCAGGTCAGGCCTTCGGCAAAGCTGCGGGTTTCCAGCACCTTGTCTCCGCGCTGGAAATAGCCACCTTCGTCGATGAGGTTATTCAGCGTCTCACCCAGCTCAGTCAGGCTGCGATACTCCGACGATGCAAAAAATTCGTGGTGGTACTCGCTGTCATGCTCGATGCCGTGGGCAAGCAGGCGTACAACGGGGAAGAAAATCTGTCGCTCCTGATCCTTGCGCACCAACACTGAGTACTGGCTGCCCTTGGCCGCCACAGTTTGCAAGCGCTCACTCAGGGCCTCTGCGAAAGCCTGTACGGCCGCCTCGTCAGACAGCTGCTCCACACTCAGCGCCGGGCCGTAAACCATCTCCCACAACACCTCGGGCGCATACAGGCGGCTCAGCCGCTCGATGGTAGCGGCCACCGACCGGTACCGGCTGACCAGATCCTCCAGGCCCGACCCCGATATAGGTGGTGCATCCGGGTTGACGAAGAGCGATGCACTATCCAGCGCAGACTGGGTGAGATACTGCTGGAGGGCCTCGTCGTCCTTGAGGTACTGGTGCTGCTTGCCCTTGGCGATCTTGTACAGGGGCGGCTGCGCGATAAAGACGTGACCACGCTCGATCAACTCCCGCATCTGGCGGAAGAAGAACGTCAGCAGCAGCGTTCTAATATGGGACCCGTCTACGTCCGCATCCGTCATGATGATGATGCTGTGGTAGCGAAGTTTGTCCGGATCGAACTCCTCCTTACCGATACCGCAGCCCAGTGCGGTGACGATGGTGCCGACTTCAGCAGAGCCGAGCATCTTGTCAAAACGCGCTTTTTCCACGTTCAGGATCTTGCCCTTGAGCGGGAGAATCGCCTGGTACTTGCGGTTGCGGCCCTGCTTGGCGGAGCCGCCGGCCGAGTCGCCTTCAACCAGGTAGAGCTCCGACAGCGCCGGGTCTCTTTCCTGACAGTCGGCCAGCTTGCCCGGCAGGCCCGCGATATCCAGCGCACCCTTGCGCCGCGTCATCTCACGCGCCTTGCGAGCCGCCTCTCGGGCCCTGGCCGCATCGAGCATTTTGCCCACGACGGCCTTGGCCTCAGCGGGGCTCTCCATAAGGTAGTCGTTGAACTGCGCGTTCATAGACTGCTCTACGGCAGACTTCACTTCTGAGGAAACCAATTTGTCCTTGGTCTGGGACGAGAATTTCGGATCGGGCACTTTCACCGAGATGATCGCGGTCAGCCCTTCACGGGCGTCATCACCGGTTGTGTTTACCTTTGCTTTCTTTGCCAGTCCTTCCTTTTCAATATAGGTGTTCAGGCTCCGCGTGAGCGCTGCCCGGAAGCCGGCGAGGTGAGTACCCCCGTCGCGCTGGGGAATGTTGTTGGTATAACAGAAAATGTTTTCCTGGAACGCGTCGTTCCACTGCAGCGCCACTTCAACGCCGATCCCTTCGTCGGTATCCAGCTGAAAGTGGAACGGCTTGTTAATCACAGTCTTGTTCTGGTTGAGGTAATCCACGAATGCTCGCAGGCCGCCTTCGTACTGGTAGGCCTCTTCCTTGCCGCTACGCTCGTCTTTCAACACGATCCGCACGCCAGAGTTGAGGAAGGCCAGCTCCCTGAGTCGCTTGGCAAGAATGTCAAAATGGAACTCAATGTTTGTGAACGTATCCGCCGATGGCTTGAAGCGAACCTTGGTGCCCGATGATTCCGTGGTGCCAATCTCCGCCAGGGGGGCATCAGGTACGCCGTGACGATAAGTCTGCTCGTACATCTTGCCTTCGCGCCGGATCGTCAACACCAGTTCTTCCGATAGGGCGTTCACCACCGACACACCTACACCGTGCAGGCCACCGGACACCTTGTAGGTGTTGTCATCAAACTTCCCGCCGGCATGCAGGACCGTCATGATCACCTCGGCAGCGGAAACACCTTCCTCGTGCATTTCCGTCGGGATTCCGCGGCCGTCGTCACTGACAGAAACCGATTCATCGGGGTGGATGACAATATTGATCGCGCTGCAGTGTCCCGCCAGCGCTTCGTCTATGGAGTTATCGACAAGCTCAAACACCATGTGGTGCAGACCCGTACCGTCATCGGTATCGCCGATGTACATGCCGGGACGCTTGCGGACAGCATCAAGGCCCTTCAGTACCTTGATACTGGAGCTGTCATAGCTGCTTTCGCCATTTTCATTATTGTCGTGGTTG
>CAYGOX010000065.1:0-6274 GCA_964351485.1 uncultured Halioglobus sp. | reverse complement strand
TGTTATCGTCGCTCATAGCTTGTGTTCTCAATCATTCATACAGCCAGGTTTCGACACAGGCACAGGCTCTGGATTCAGGCCTCTGCCGCGGGTCGAATTTCACCATGTTCCACGTGGAACATGGAAAGCGGCCGGCCTTCGGGCCAAACCGCTTCAATCTCATTCCGGTCTACACAGGTGATAAATACCTGCGCCTCCATCGCCGCGAGCAACTCACAAACCAGGCCGCTGTGTTCGTGGTCCAACTCTGACGGCAAATCGTCTATCAAGTAAGTACAGGCTCGATGGCCCTGAACGGTCATCAACTGGCCCTGCGCCAACTTCAGCCCACACACCACCAACTTTTGCTGCCCCCGGGAAAGCGTGTCGGCCGCGCTGTGCCCGGAAACAGTCACTCGCATGTCAGCCCGCTGGGGCCCGGTATGTGTGTAGCCCTGCTCTCGGTCAGACGACTCACTCTGAGCCAGGGCCTCGGCATAGGTGAGCTGTTTGTCCCAGCCCTGCCGGTAGTGCAACTCCAGTTCCTGAAGCGTCGGCGCCAGTCGGGCCATGATGTCCCTGAAAAGCGGCGCCAGGGCGCTGAAATAGCGTTGGCGGCTGGCACTGATCGCCTCACCTGCCGCAGCCAGATCCCGTGTCCAGACGTCCAGCTCCCTCCCGGATAGTTTACCACGCCGCAGGCCCGTATTGCGCTGCTTTATACACCGTTGGAAGCGCTGCCACTGGCCGAAAAAAGACTGTTCCACGTGGAACACTCCCCAGTCCAGGAACTGTCGGCGCGTGGACGGGGAGCCCGTGAGAAGACCGAAAGAATCTACATTAATTACCTGTAGGGGGAGTTTGGCGGCCAGCTCTGCCACGGTTCGCACGGGCTGACCCGCCACCTTGATTCTGGCTTCTCCAACCCGGTTACGCTGCACACCCACCGGGGTCCGGGCGCCGCCTCCTTCTGCGTCAGACAGGACACCGTAGACAGTACAGGACTCCTGCCCATGGGTGATGGCCGATTTAACGCTATTTCCTCGAAAAGAGCGGGCCATGCCCAATATATGGATGGATTCCAGGACGCTGGTCTTGCCGCTCCCATTGGGGCCAAAAAAGACGTTAACCTGGCCCAGACCCTCAAGGCGGCAATGGCGCAGGTTCCTGACCTGCTCAATATGGAGTTGCTTCAGAGCCACAAATTGGCACTGGCTCTACTGAAATGCTGGCTCAGCACTACCCGGACATACTGGGGTTAGAGCCGCATGGGCATGACAACATAGAGCGAATCACCGTCTTCCGACTCCTCTAGCAGCGCGCTGCTATTTGGATCCGCCAATGACAGCTTGACCTGTTCGCCACTCAGAACGCCCAGAACATCAAGGAGATAGCTGACATTGAAGCCAAGCTCCAGGGCTTCTCCGGCGTATTCCACCGGTACCGTTTCCTCCGCCTCTTCCTGCTCGGGGTTATTGGCGATGATATCCAGCGTGTTATCGGAGAGTTTCAGCCGAACGCCGCGGTATTTTTCATTGGAGAGAATCGCGGTGCGGGTAAACGCCTGGCGAAGCTCCAGGCGCGAGCCCAGTACCACCTTGTCCGGAGACCGCGGCAGTACACGCTTGTAGTCGGGAAACTTGCCATCGACCAGCTTGGAGGTGAACGTGAAGTCGTCGGTCATTGCCCGGATATGATTGTTGCCGATGACAATCGAGATATCCGCGTCTTCCTCCAGAAGGAGTCGCGCGAGTTCCAGAACGCCTTTACGCGGCAGGATAACCTGGGTATCCCCGTCACCGTTCACATCCACCTTGCCGGACAGCGTGCACATTGCCAGGCGGTGACCGTCGGTCGCGACCACGCGGAGCTGCTGTTTTTCGAGCTCCCAGAGCATCCCGTTAAGGTAGTAACGGACATCCTGCTGGGCCATCGCGAAACCGGTCCGGTCAATCAGGCGCTTCAGCTGCCCCTGCCTGACCGTGAGCTGATGGGTACCGATACCGTCCTCGACTTTAGGGAACTCCCGGGCCGGCAGCGTCGAGAGCGTAAAACGGCTGCGACCCGAGCGTACTGTCGCCTTGCCCTCAGTCAGTGAAAAGCTGATATCGCTACCCTCGGGCAGGGACTTGCAAATGTCAGCCAGCTTGCGCGCCGGTACTGTGACTTCACCGGGCTCCGCGCCCGCCGCCACCTGGAGGCGACCGACCAACTCCACTTCCAGATCAGTACCCGTCAGTGACAAACGATCATCTTCGAGCACCATCAGAACGTTTGCCAGGATCGGCAGGGTCTGGCGACGCTCCACAACACCCGCCACAAGATTGAGGGATTTGAGCAGAGTATCTCGCGAAATACTGAACTTCATCGTACTGAGGGTTCCTTACCGGTATGGTTTAAGTCCCGCCGGGGCAGGCTCTTTTTTTAGTCTTTGCTAGCTTTCTCAGGTCGTGAGAGATCGCAACAAGTTTTTGTAATCTTCCCTTATATCGGAGTTCGTTTCACGAAGTTCCTTGATTTTTCGGCACGCGTGGAGAACCGTTGTGTGGTCACGCCCGCCAAAACTGTCACCGATCTCGGGAAGACTGTGATTCGTTAACTCCTTCGACAGCGCCATGGCCATCTGGCGCGGCCTGGCGACCGACCGACTCCGTCGCCGGGACATCATATCGGCGACCTTGATCTTGTAATACTCCGCCGCGGTGCGCTGGATATTGTCCATGCTGACCTGGCGATCCTGGAGCCAGAGCAGATCCTTGAGGCTGTCTTTAATAAGCTCAATATCGATGGGCTTACCAATGAAGTGAGCACTCGCCATCACCCGTTTCAAGGCACCTTCGAGCTCGCGAACATTGGAGCGTATGCGCTGGGCGATAAAGAAGGCCGCGTCCGGAGGCAGCTCCATGTTCGCCTCTTCGGCTTTTTTCATGAGAATAGCGACCCGGGTTTCAAGCTCCGGGGGTTCCACTGCCACCGTCAGGCCCCAACCAAATCGGGACTTCAGACGCTCCTCAAGACCGTCTATTTCCTTGGGGTAACGGTCACAGGTAAGGATCATTTGCTGTCCGCCCTCGAGCAGGGCATTGAATGTGTGGAAGAACTCTTCCTGCGAACGATCTTTCTTGGCGAAAAACTGGATGTCGTCAATCAGCAGTGCATCGACGGAGCGGTAGAAACGCTTGAAATCGTTGATAGCATTCAGCTGCAGCGCCTTCACCATATCCGCGACAAATCGTTCCGAATGCAGGTAGACAATCTTGGCGTGTGGATTACGTGCCTTCAGGGCATGGCCCACGGCGTGCATCAGGTGAGTTTTACCCAGGCCCACACCGCCATAGAGGAAAAGGGGGTTGTAGGAATCACCGGGGTTTTCCGCTACCTGCTGCGCAGCGGCGAGCGCCAGCTGGTTGGACTTGCCCTCGACGAAACTCTGGAATGTATAGTTTTCGACCAGGTGGTACTCACGCCGTTCGATCGCACCGGTCACGTCGGCCTTCGCCGGTACGGGTGTCACAGGCTGTTCAGACACCGCCACGGGTGAGGTAATGGCTGTCCCGGACAAACCCGGTTCGGCTACGGGTGACGGGGGTGATGGTTTGCGCAGGGGAAGTGCCTGCACATTGTTTACCTGCGTTTCCTGTTCGATAGCCGGCTCTTCGGGTGGCAGGTTGTCTCCGATGGCCAGGCGCAGCGAAAGATCGTCGGTCGGCGCCAACTCGCGGACCAGTGACTGAATCCTGTCGAGATACTTTTCTTCCACAAAATCCCGGATAAACCGGTTCGGCGCGTATAGCGTCAGCGCCTGATCTATCTGCCGTGCGCTCAGCGGCCTTATCCAGGTGTGAAACTGCTGCGAGGGCAGTTCATCCTGTAAATAATCGAGGCACTGCTTCCATAATCTATCGGGCAAAGGAAACCCCTCAGCCCGTTGACGAGTCGGGCTAGATAAAATGAATTTGCGATAATAAAGCCTGGACAGCCCTGAGACAGCGGGCGACCGAAGTGGAGATAATACCCATGTCAGGGCCTGTTATCCACACCTAAATGCCTTCACGAAAACTTATTTTTAATTATATATTTCAATAACTTGCGTTATTTTAGGTTGTTTTTTAACCGAATGCGCCAATTCGCCTGGTGGATAACATTTCTGTGGATAACTTGTACATTTAATTTGAAAAACGTGTGTGCCGCATGCGCAAGTTACTGTAATCCAACCAATTCTGATCTGCCTTCTTCCACAGTCCGGAAGAGGCGAAACCGGCTCGGCGAGGGCGCGCAGACCACAGGTTAATCGGGAAGGACAATCGGCCCACTTCAATTGAATTCGCGCGTACATTTCTCTAGAATGGCGCACCTTTTTCACGAGGCTTCGTCCGCAGGACATATAGCCTTATTAAAGAATACTGAACAAACCGGACCATTACGATGAAAAGAACTTTCCAGCCCAGCGTACTGAAACGCAAGCGTACCCACGGCTTTCGCGCTCGCATGGCCACCAAAGGCGGCCGCCAGGTATTGAACCGTCGTCGGGCCAAAGGTCGCAAGCGCCTGTCTGCCTGAGGGTGATCTCCGGGAGTGATTCGGGAGCCCTCAGACTACCGCTTCGGTAAAGACCGGCGTCTGCTGAACGCGCAGCACTACAGCCCCGTTTTCGACAACCCGGACGCCCGCGCCTCCCACCGATACCTCCTGGTTCTGGCCAAACGCAACAATCGCCAGGACCACCGCCTCGGCCTGGTCATTGCCAAAAAAAATGTCCGGCTGGCAACCCAGCGCAACCGCATCAAGCGGCTGGTTCGTGAGAGTTTTCGCCAGTGGAGCGACGACGGACCCGGCATGGACCTGGTAGTCCTGGCCCGCAGGGGAATAGCCGAGTTGGATAATGTACAACTATCCTCTATATTGCAGCAGCAGTGGCAGAAGCTGACGCGCAATGTCGCCACCGATCCCTCGCAACCCTGAAGCGGACCACACCATCATGCGACGCTTGTTGATCATGATCATCGCCTGTTACCGCGCTTGCGTCAGTCCGTTTCTGGGCAACCATTGCCGCTTCTATCCGAGCTGCTCCCAATACGCACAGGAAGCCATCGAAACACACGGCGTATTGAAAGGTTCCGCGCTGGGATTGCGCCGACTGAGCCGCTGCCATCCCTGGCATGAGGGCGGCGAAGACCCGGTGCCACCGTGCAGCCACACTCACTGAAACCTATTTACGAAAGAACCCTGCTATGGATTTGCAACGCACACTCCTGATCGGCGCTATCGTTTTCCTGTCCTTTATGCTGCTCACGGAATGGACAGCATTCAAAGCCGAGCGCACCGCGTCGGCTGTGCAGGAAACACCCCGTCTTATCAACCAGGCCCAGGGCGGCGCGGCAGAGACACCTGTTATTGCATCGGCTGCCGATATCGATGAAGAACTTCCCGAAGTAGCCACCGAGGACATTCCCTCGATGTCTGCCGACTCAGGCGAGACAGCCAGTGAAACTTCGTCGGGCAATATCATCCTGGTGGAAACCGATGTGCTTCAACTGGCTATCGATCTTCGCGGTGGCGATATCGTCGAACTTGCCCTCTCGCAACATCTGGCCAGACTCGACGATCCCAACGACCCGTTCGTACTGCTGGAACAGAACGATCGCCTGGTCTACGTCGCACAAAGCGGGCTGGTAGGCCCGGACGGTATCGATAAAGGTGGGCGTGCTGATTTCACCGCAGGCAAGTCGAACTACACCCTGGCAGACGGGAGCGACACGCTCAGCGTGGATCTCAAGTGGAAAAACGACGCGGGCGTAAACGTTACCAAGCGCTTCACTTTTACACGCGGCGAATACCTCATTGACGTACAGTACCTCGTCGACAACCAGAGCGCCCAGCGCTGGCAGGGCAACCTGTTCGGTCAGATCAAGCGCGACAGCCGGCCACCACCATCGGCGGACAATGCTCCGATGGGTATGCAGCCGTTTCTGGGGTTTGCCACTACAACGCCTGACGACCGGTTCACCAAATTCGACTTCGACGAAATCCGCGACGAACCGTTCAAAGCACAGTTGCCCGGTGGCTGGATCGCCATGATCCAGCACTACTTCCTCAGCGCCTGGATTCCCAACCCCGCCCAAAGCCACAACTACAGTGCACGCGCCACGCGCAGTGGCTACAACATCGGTGGTTTTACCAGCCCCGCGCTGGTGCTGGACCCGGGTAAGTCCGGCACCATCGGTGCGCAGTTCTACGCCGGACCAAAAGACCAGTATCGACTGAAAGAAATTTCTGAATACCTGGACCTGTCCGT
>CAYGOX010000064.1:0-13908 GCA_964351485.1 uncultured Halioglobus sp. | reverse complement strand
TCTCGAGCGTATTGGCGTCGAGGCGATAGGGATGGCCGGCGTTGTACCACAGGGTCATGAGGTCGCCGTTGTAGCAGAAGACATCGGTATTGGAGGTATCCTTGATCCCGAACTGCGACACCGAATAGTCGAACGGCCCCATCACACCGGGCGATACGGACCGGCCGTCGCGCGCTTCCTGCAACAGGGCCTCGGTCTGGACGTAGCGATTGCGGTAGGCGACCTTGCCATCGCGGAAGTACACGCCGTGCACCATACCGTCACCGTCGAAAGGGTGATGGCGGTTGGCGCTTTCGTGCACGGGGTTGGGCCCGTTGCGGAGGTAAGCACAGAACAGGTCCTGCGGCAGCTCACCGGTGACTGTGAGGTTGTCTACCGCCATCTCATTCAACGTGGGCGCGTAAACGCCGTGCAGGTAGGGGTTATCCAGGGAATAAATCCAGTCGGGTGCATCGTCGAACCGGGCGACGCCGCCCAGGCAACGGTCGACACTGGGATATTCCATCATTCGTTCTGCATTGTTCATTGTCCTACTCCCACCACGAAACTGGCACAGGTCGTGGTACTGCCGCCGACGTTAAACGTCAGCATGTTTTGCGCCCGGCGCAACTGATAGGGCCCGGCGCGCCCGGTCACCTGCCGGGCACAGTCGAGCAGCATGCGCACACCGGTGGCTCCCACAGGGTGACCCAGGCCGATCAGGCCGCCGCTGGGATTGATGGGAAAATCGCCGTCGCGGGTGATGCGACCTTCCTCCACCGCCTTCCAGCTCTCACCGGGCGCCGTCAGGCCGGCGTGGTCGATGGCCATGTACTCGGTGACCGAAAAACAGTCGTGGGTTTCCAGCCCGTCGAGGTCGGCGACCTGGCCAAATCCGGCGCGGCGCACCGCATCGAGCATCGTCAACTGCGCATGCGGAAAAATCAGCGGCGCGTCGGCACTGAGTGCGAGCTTACGCTCGAGTAACATGGGCGCCGAACGGTGTCCCCATCCCTTGATGCGCGGCAGGTCGGCGAGTTTAATGCCCAGTTTGTCCGCGTGCGCTTGCGCGGCACGTTCACTGGCCAGGATCACACAGGCGGCGCCGTCGGTGATCTGGCCGCAGTCCTGCTTGCGCACCAGGCCTTCAATCACAGGGTTAAGGTCATCGTCGCAACTGAACGCGCCCTCGGGAAACGCCCAGCTGCGGGTCTGGGCCCGGGGGTTGTCACGGCCATTGGCAAAATTGAGCTGCGCGATCGCGTTGAGATGGTCGGGGGAGATACCGTAGCGCCGATCGTACTCCCGCGTAATGGTGTCGAACTGGTGCGGCCAGGGAAAATCGCAATCGTCCGGACCGGCCTCGTGACCTTCCCAGGCGGCCGCGCCCAAATACTGCGCGCCGGTTTTGCCGTCGACATTGCGCATCAGCTCCAGGCCCAGCACACAGGCAACATCGTAGTGGCCGGACTCGATATCGCGCATGGCACCCAGCACCGCCATTGAACCGGAGGCGCAGGCCGCCTCGTGGCGCGAAGTGGGCAGCGCGGCCAGTTCCTCGTAGACAAGCCCGAAGAAGCCGCCGATCAGACCCTGCCCGGCGAACAGCTCGGCAGCGAAGTTGCCCACGTGCCCGACCTCGATCTGCGCCGGCTCGATAGCGGCGTTCTCCACCGCCTCGCGCAACGTATCCGCGAACATGTCGTACAGCTCCAGACCCTCGCGCGCCCAATTGCGGGCAAAGTCAGTCTGACTGCCCCCCAACACGTAAATATCTCGATTACTCATACCCATTCTCCCGGCTCGGCCGCACACTGCAGCCCGACCAGCGTAATCCCCGATTGTGAAGAATCGCGGCGGGTATGACAAATGCCCGGCCGTGACCTAGCATGAACGATCGACAATCTTCACCCATCAGGGGGTTCATCCATGGCTACCGCCCGCCTTCGGGTCCAACAACAAGCGCTGCGGCGCCGTTCCCTGCTGGCACTCGCGGCCGCGACCGCCGGGGCCGCCCTCACCGGCTGCAACAGGCCACCCGCCGACCGCTATAACCAGGTCGATATCGACGCGATGCAGGCCCAGCGCGCCGCCGAGGCGCAGGCATCGGGCAAGGGTCGCTGGGGGGCGCACCGCTATGCCGGTTACCGCGGGCTGGCCCAACTGCCCTGGTTCGACCTCGACGAGCGCGGCCAGCTGGTGTGTGTCGACGATACCGTACCGGCCGCGATCGACATCCACTGCCACCTGGGCATGTCGGTGCTGTTCAGCCCCGAAATTGACCTCAATCGTCGCACTGACCGCGTCAAACATCTGCTGGACTGCGACGGCTCGGACCCGGGCTGCGCGCTGGACCTGGATGTCTACGCCAACAGCAATTTCACCCCGGAAGCAGAAAAAGAGCTGCAACGGCAGATTCGCAACCAGGGGCTGTTGGGCAGCGATTTCGCCGCGACCCAGACCATCCCCAACCTGGTGGCGGAGATGGACGCAATGCGGGTGCAGCAGGCCGTGCTGCTGCCGATCAAGCTCGGCGTCTGGTTTGGCGACGACCTCACCGACCAGTGGCGCCGGGCGCTGGAGGTATCGGATGCTCAGGAACGCCTGATTATGGGCGGCTCGGTCCACCCCGAGAGCGATGACGCCGTGGCGCAGCTGCGCGCCCAGGCAGCGGCTGGCGCCCGGGTGTTCAAGCTGCACCCCACCGTGCAGCGCTTCTACCCCGACGACAATCGGGTGATGGATGTGTATGAAGCGGCACAGGAGCTGGGCGTCATGATCTTTTTCCACGGCGGGCGCGCCGGGATCGAGCCGGACTCCTCGCACCCCTACGCGATGCCGCGTCACTACGAAGCGGCAATCGCCAACTTTCCGAAGCTGCCGTTTATTCTCGGGCACGCCGGAGCGCGCGACTTCGAGGCGATGCTGCAACTCGCCGTGCGCCACGACAACGCGTGGCTGGGTATTCACGGGCAGAGCATCACCAACCTGGAGACGATGATCAACGCCACCGGCGGCGAGCGACTGCTGTTCGGCACCGACTGGCCGTTCTATCACATCGGCATGTCGCTGGCCAAAGTGCTCATCACCACCGATACGCCGGCGCGCGCAACTATCCGCTCGCGTATCCTGCGCGACAACGCCATCGGCCTGCTGGGATAACCCCGACTGCCCAAGGCGTGACGCAATGCCGTTTTTGTCGATTCAACTACCCGTTGAATCGACATACAATGAAGGAGCACAGAATAAAGTACCAATAACAGTCACTCAGGCACCCAGAAACACTATGCTGGACGTGTTCATTACCGTTGATGTCGAAATCTGGTGCGATGGCTGGAACGACCTCGACGCAAAATTTCCCGAGGCGTTCAATCGCTACATCTACGGCCGCACGGACGGCGGCGACTACGGCCTCCCCTTCCAGCTCAAGGTACTGGCAGACAACGGCCTGCGCGCGGTTTTTTTCGTAGAGCCCCTGTTCTCACTTCGCTTCGGCGAAGGCCCGCTGCAGGACATCGTCGGGTTGCTGCGCGACCAGGGCCACGAAATCGGCCTGCATTTACACACCGAGTGGGTCGACGAGGCCCGCACGCCGATACTGCCCAACGTGACCAAAAAGATGCAGCACCTGAAATACTTCGACGCCGCCGACCAGGCCGCGCTGCTGGCGCAGGGCAGAACGCTGCTGCAGGCCGCGGGCGCCGGAGAAATCACCTCCTTTCGCGCCGGCAGTTTCGCGTTCAACGCCGACACGCTCAGCGCGCTGGCCGAGGTGAACATTCCCGTGGACGCCAGCTACAACGCCACCCTGTTCGGGCCCGAGAGCGGTGTTGCACCGGGGCAGTCGTTGACGCGGCCAACGATGTTCGACGGCGTGGCGGAGTATCCCATGGCCGTGTTCGACGATGGCCTGCGCGGGCTGCGCCACGCGCAGATCACCTCGTGCTCGCTGGCGGAGTTGAAGCACGTCGTGCGCCAGTGCGCCGAACGCGACGTTGGGTCCTGCGTGATCCTGTCGCACAATTTCGAACTGCTCACACCGTCCAAGCACCGCGCCGACCCCATCGTCGTGCGCCGCTTCGAAAAGTTCTGCCAGTTCCTGGGCCGGGAACACGATACGTATCGCACTGCGACCTTCGAGCAGACCGATCACCGCGCGGTGCCGCCGCTGCGTGATGACCAGCCCTGCCCCACCTCCAACCGGCTGCGCACCGCGGGCCGTTTTGCCGCGCAGGCCGCGCGGAGTGTGTACCGATGATGGCCGACGACAACCGCGGCGGATTCGAGTTCAAATACCAGCTCGGCGAACTGACCCTGTTCAAAACCAGCGTGCCGCTGCATATGCGCCGCTGGCGTCTGGCCGATGAGGACACACCGGAGCCCGACGCGATCATTCGCGAACCGCTGGCTGATGAGTTTGAGGGTTTCATCCTGCGCAATGTGCCACTGGCCGAGGAGCTCCCGCTCATGGCAACGGTGGGCGACTACCTGCGCTACGCGGTGTTCCAATACCAGCACTGTTACATCGACCTGCGCCAGACCTACGACGAATACCTCTCGCAGTTCTCGTCCAAGACGCGTTCGACACTGCGTCGCAAGGTGAAAAAGTATCGCGAGTTCAGCGGCGGTGAGATTCGCTGGGCCTCCTATGCCACGCCCGAGGACATGCCCGAGTTTTATCGGCACGCACGTACAGTCTCGGCACTGACGTACCAGGAAAAGCTCCTGGACGTGGGCATCCCCGACTCCGATGAATTCGCACAACAGCTCGAAGCCGACGCAGCCGCCGACCGCGTGCGCGGCTATATCCTGTTTCACGACGACAAGCCCGTGTCGTATCTCTACTGCCCGATCGAAGAAAGCGCCCTGGTCTACGCGCACCTTGGCTACGACCCTGAGTACGCCCGGCACTCTGTCGGCACCGTGCTGCAGTCACTGGTAATCGAGCAACTGTGTACCGAGGGCCGGTTCCACTACTTCGACTTCACCGAGGGCCAGTCCGCGCACAAGCGCCTGTTCGCCACGCACCAGGTGCGTCGCGCCAACATCCTGTACCTCACCAACACCCTGAAACACCGCGTGCTTGTGCGCACGCACGACTGGACCAATCGACTGTCCGGGGCCTTGGGCGATACACTGGAGCGGATCGGGTTGAAAAAGAAGATCAAGGATTTCCTGCGGCGTCGCTGATGGCGTGAACCGATGAAAGACTTCCTCAAATCACTGTTGCACAGGCTGCTCGCCGAGTATTCCATCTACTGGATCTACCGGTGCACGCCCGAGGATCTTCCATCGGCATCACCCGCTGACGATATCGTGGCCGTCGACCCGGATCAGGCACTGCCGGCCGGTGTAATCGGCGACCAGGCCGGCTTCCTCGGCGCGGGTGCCCATGCCTTTGCCACGCGGGCGGACGACACGCTCAGCGCTATCTGCATCTACTGGCACGGCGAGCGCTATGCGCAGCGCAATTTCTGGCCGTTGCACGACGGCGAGGCCAAACTGGTACAGGTCATTACCGACCCGGCGTTTCGCGGCCGTGGAGCGGCGACGCAGCTGATCCGGGACTCCAGCGAGCAGATGTTCAACGCCGGATTCAGCAGGCTTTATGCGCGCATCTGGCACTCCAATACGCCGTCGCTGCTCGCGTTCGAACGCGCCGGCTGGCAGCGCGTGGCGCTGGCACTGGAACTGAAACGCACACCGACGAGCAAGGGCATCAAGATCTTTCTGCCCCCGGGCCGGCGATGATCGTCACCCTGGTCGGGCAGGTCCTGTTCCTCGCGGGCATCGCGGTGATCGGCCTGCTGTTGCATCGCTTCACGCGCCTGGAGCTGACGCTGTGCTGCGTTCTCTGCGGCTTCCTCACCGGGGTCGGTCTGCCGCATATCGACTACGACGCCGGCATTCGCGCGGAAAGCCTGGACGACCTGATCTTTTACGTCATGCTGCCGGTGCTGGTGTTCGAGGCCGGCTGGAACCTGCGGGTCAGCCTGCTGAAGCGATGGCTGCCGGCCATCCTGATACTGGCGAGCGTCGGGATTGTCATCAGCGCCTTCGCCACCGCCGCCGTACTGTTTTACGGCGTGGGTCACGCCGAGGGTTTCCCCTGGATAGCGGCCCTGTTGGGCGGCGTCATCCTCGCCGCGACCGACCCGATCTCCGTGGTCGCCGAATTGCGCGAGAACAATGCGCCGGCGGATCTCACCACCCTGTTTGAGGGCGAAAGCCTCTTCAACGACGCCAGCACCATCGTCTTTTTCTCCCTGGTGCTGGGCATCGCGCTGCACACCGGTGAACCCTACGGCGCTTCCGCCACGGCAGGACTGTTTGCACTGACCCTGCTCGGCGGCATCGGCGTCGGCGCGCTGTTCGGCCTCATCGGCGGTGTCCTGTCAAAACTGCTGGTCATCGCTTCGGCAGGCCCACTGGTGGTGTTGCTCGCGGCATTTAGCAGCTTCTACGTGGCCCAACACCTGTTGGAAGTATCGGGCATTCTCGCGGTCATGGTGTCGGCCCTGGTCCTGCGCGCGATGGTCACCCGGCAGAACCTGGAGGAGATTGCCGTAATCAACGGCACCTGGGGTTGGCTGGCGCTGATCTTCAACAGCCTGCTCTTCGTGCTGATGGGGCTGGTCATCACCGTGGACATGTTCGTGGACCAGTGGCTGGCGATGCTGATTGCTATCGCGGGGGCGCTGGTGGGTCGGGCCGCGTCGGTCATCGGCTGCGGTGTCCTGACGCAGCCATTACCACACGCCATTCACCGGGGGTGGCAGCTCCTGTTGTTCTGGGGTGGACTGCGCGGTGCAATCGCCATCGCGCTGGTACTCGCGCTGCCCACCGAGCTGCCCTACTGGTACACCATCCAGTCGATGGTCTTCGGCGCGGTGCTCTTCAGCCTGGTGGTACAGGGTACGACCAGCGGCGTGTTGATCAGGCGCCTGGCAAATTCCCAGTAGTCATAGAACGCGCAAGGGCAACACTCAGTAATATTTCAGTTCAGTGGTCTTGCCCCAGAACACGCGGTAGGAAAACGCGGTGTAGGCGATAATCACAGGCAGCACGACGATGGTGCCGTAAAGCACAAAGCGCAGCGAGGCCGCGTCGCTCGCCGCCTCCGTCGCGAGGATATGCGTGGGCACCACGTAGGGGAAGTGACTCAACCCAAGGCCGAGAAAGGCCAGGATGAAGATACACACCGCGCCGTAGAACGGCAGGCTGCAACCGGCGTTACCGCGCTCGGGCACCTGCGCCAGCAGGCGGTCGATCCAGACGATCAGCGCAATGGTGGCGAGCGGTATCGGCAGGAACAACAGCGCCTGCGGAAAATCGAACCATCGGTGCGCGATCGTGTCGCTCAGTAGCAGGTTGGCGACACTGACCGCGGCGAGACCCAATGCGGTGAAGAGCAGTGCCCGTCGCGACCAGCGCGCCGCGCGCTGCTGGAGTTCCCCCTCAGTTTTCATCACCAGCCAGCTGCCGCCGATAAAGGCAAAGGCGGCCGTGACGCAGAGGCTCGACAGCACGGCGAAGAACTGCGCCCCGAACGATTGCTCAAAGCCCAGGATATAGCGACCCAGCATGTAGCCCAGCATCAGCGTCGTCAGCAGCGAACCGAGTTTGAACAGGCGGTCCCACAACGGACGATAGCCCGTGACGGCCTTGGCGCGAAAATCAAACGACACGCCGCGCAGCATCAAGCCCAGCAACAGGAACACCGCGGGCAGGTACAACTCGCGCAACACCAGGCTGTAGGCGTCCGGGAAGGCGATCAGCAACAGCCCCACGGCGAGTACCAGCCAGGTTTCATTGGCGTCCCAGAACGGACCGATGGACGCGATCATCTGGTTGCGTTCGGTGTCAGCGACCTCCCCCGGCTCCAGCGGCAGCAGAATTCCCACGCCCAGGTCAAAGCCATCGAGGACGGCGTAGACCAGGACCGCCAGCCCCATCAGTCCGAGAAACAGGTAGGCCAGCTGGCTGGCATCCAGCGCCGCGATCATGTCTGCGACCTCCCGCCGCTCAGCACGGGAACGGTATTGGACATGGCATCCACCGTGGCGGCCGTCTCATATTCCTCAACCGTCACCGACTGCCGCGCCATGTAAAACAGCGTGTGGATGTAGGCGACCAGAAGACCCACGTAGGTAATTGCATACAGGGCCAGCGACAGTCCGACTCGCCCGGCGGGCACTGTCGTCACCGCCTCGGCCGTGGTCAGGACACCGGTGACCAGCCACGGCTGACGCCCGATTTCGGTCACGTACCAACCCGCCAGCGTGGCAACCCAGCCCGAGAAAGTCATGGCGATCACGACCTTGCGCATCACCGGGCCCGCGCCCCCGGTGCGGTAGGCGCTGACAACGCCTATCCAGCTCACCAGCAACATAAGCAATCCCACGCCCACCATCAGCCGGAACCCGAAAAACAGCGGCGCAACCGGCGGGTGATCGCCCGGAAAATCATTGAGCCCGGGCACCTCGCCATCGAGATCATGCGTGAGGATCAGGCTGGCCAGCGACGGTACGGCCAGCTCAAAGTGATTGGTCCGCTCGACTTCGTCGGGGATGGCAAACAGCACCAGCGGCACAGCGCGCTGCGTCTCCCAATTAGCCTCCATCGCGGCCACTTTTTGCGGCTGGTGTTCCAGCGTATTCAGCCCGTGAAAGTCGCCCGCAAGGATTTGCAGCGGTATCAGCACCGCAGCCACGACGAGGCCGGTCTTGAAAGTCACCTCGGGCGCGCGCTTGGTATCGCCGCGGTGGATGCGGTATGCCGACAGGCCCGCCACCAGGAACGCGGCTGTCAGCCCGGAAGCCAGCAGGGTATGGACCAGCCGGTACGGAAACGACGGGTTGAAGACAATGGCCCACCAGTCCTGGGCAAACTCCACCCCCTCCTCCATTACGTGACCGGCGGGCGTATGCATCCAGGAGTTGAGCGCGAGTATCCAGAATGCGGACAGAGTCGTGCCGAGCGCCACCAGGAACGTCGCCAGCGTGTGGGCCCAACCCGGCACCCGGCCCTGGCCGAACAGCATCACCCCGAGGAACGTCGCCTCGAGGAAGAACGCGGTCAGCACCTCGTAACCCAACAGGGGGCCGGCGATATTACCGACCCGCTCCATATACCCGGGCCAGTTTGTCCCGAACTGGAAGGACATGGTGATACCGCTCACCACGCCCAGCGCGAACGTGAGCGCAAAAATCTTCACCCAGAAACGATAGGCCCGCATCCAGACCGGATGGCCCGACAGGTCGTGGCGCAGCTTGAAATAAAAGAGGAACCAGCCCATCGCGATCGAGATGGACGGGAACAGAATATGAAAGCTGATGTTCAGCGCAAACTGCGCGCGCGAGAGCATCAGGGTGTTGAGGATTTCAGTTTCCACGCCCGGACCTCCCCGGCGTCAGCTTGTCGCGCAACTCCAGCACGCGCCCGACACCCGAACCCATTTTCATCAGCGCGCGAAGATGTTCCTGTTTCATGCTCTGCACGTCAGCGAACCAGAGGGTGAACAGCTCGAGCAGGTCGTGCACCTCTTTCAACTGGCGCGCGGCGTGCTCGCTGTATTGCGCCTCGTCGTTTTCCATCTGCAACAGCTGGTTGCGCAGCAGTGACAGCGTGGGATTGATTTCGCGCTTGGTGCGCTCCTTCATCACCTGCTGCGCCATCTCCCAGATGCTGCCGTTGACGCAGTAGTAATCCTTGCGGTCGCCGGGCTCGCGGTGGACACGGATGAGCTGCCAGCTTTGCAGCTCTTTGGCGGCCATGCTCACGTTGCCGCGCGATACCTGCAGGCTCTGGGCGACAGCATCGGCGCTCAATGGCTGTTCTGACAGGACGAGCAGCCCGAGCATCTGGCCCACGGTGCGATTGAACCCCCAGCGGTTGCCCATCTCACCAAAATGGTAGACCACCGCCTGGGTATCGGCTGTGAGGGTTCTGCTGTCTTCAACGGGTGACACGCTATTGGCGCCCAAAGTTATTGAACTTTCAGAAATCTTTGAAAGTATAGCACAGGCCATTCCTCGATCAAGCGCGCCCGGTCGTACCACCTGCGATAGCGGCTATACTGCTGCCACACTCATTCGACGGACCGATACCATGAACCACCTGCTCAAGCCTCTCTGCGCCCTGGCACTGTCACTCTTTCTGGGCGCGTGTTCCTCCGAGGTGATTACCAGTTGTGAACCGCGCGGGTCGGTGACACCGTTCTGCGGCACCATCATGCCCGAGGATCTCGAGCCGCTGGAAAACGGGCGCGGCATTATCGTGTCCGAATACGGCGACGGCGGGCACCGCGAGGGCATCCTGTCGTGGTTCCAGCCCGACAGCGACACAGGCTTCGTCAAACTGGTGGACAGCAGCTCGGTTACCCGCGGCGCCAGTAACGAGAACTGGGGGGCGCAGGATTGCACCGCCCCGCCGACGCTCTCCCCCCACGGTATCCACCTGTCCGAGCGCGGCGAGCAGCTTCAGCTGCTGGTGGTCAACCACAGCGAGCGCGAGCAGGTCCTGTTCTACGCCGTGACCCCCGGCGCCGACAGCAACACCGCGCCGGACCTGGTCTGGCGCGGCTGCGTGACCTTCCCCGACTACGCGGTGCTCAATGATGTCGCGGCGCTGCCCGACGGCGGCTTCGCCGTTACCCACATGTACGATCGCGCCTCGAAGGCGTGGTCGGAACTCTCCTCGCTGCTGGGGCTGAACAACGGACACGTCTGGCGCTGGCGTCCCGGTCTGGAGCCCACCGTGATGGCAAACACCAGCGCACGGCTGCCCAACGGGATCGAAGTGGCGCACGACGGCAAGTCGATCTGGGTCAACAACTACATCGACCAGGAGGTGCGCCAGTACGACCTCGCCTCGGAGGCGAGCCTGAAAGCGATCGAGGTGCCGAACATCGACAACTCCGCCTGGCTGCCCGACGGTCGGTTACTGCTGGCCTCGCACCTGTCGCCGTTTGGCATGGCGCCGTGTTTCGGGTTGACCAGCGGCAGCTGTGGATCACCCTATGAACTGGTCGCGGTGGACACCGAGGCGGGAACCAGCACGATTCTCTATGCTTCTGAGGAGGGTGAGCCCTTCGGTCCTGCCACGGTTGCGATCGAATACCAGGGCAACCTGTACGCCGGTTCCTTTTCCGGAGACCGACTGGTGAAAATCACGCTGCCGAAGTAAACATGCGTCAGCGCGCCTTGAACTTCATATTGAACGCCACACTGATGCGCGGTTTGTCATCGTAGTGTGGCGCGACCATGTGTAGCAGGTAGCTGGGAAACAGGAACATCGTACCGTTGCGCGGCTTGCGCGACCGCGTGGCCGGGCGGCCGAGCTTGTTGCCCAGCGGCATCGGGTTGACGAAGATCAGATCGCCGTCGTTCTCGCTGCGCCGCTGCGCGCCCTCCGGCGCATTCACATCGACATAAAACACACCTGACCAGACGTCCGGCAGGTGCAGGTGCGGCGCGTTCCAGTCACCGGCCTCGTTGATGTTGGCCCAGCAACCGGTCATGGCCAGCTGTTCGCCCTCGGGGTGCATACCGACCTGCTGCACCGCTGCGACCGTGGCCTCAAACACAGTCCGCACCATCCACACCACCGACGGGTGCTTGGACTGGAACAGCGTCTCGGGCGAGTGCCAACCGCCCTGGTTGCTCTTGGCAACGCTGACATCGCGCTCGCGCATGGCGAGTAATTCTTCAATCAACGCCGCCTGGTGCTCGTCGAAATGGGGAAGTTCAGCCTCGAAAACGGGGGCATCAAACTCCCGGGTGCAACTGATTGTGCCGCTCATGGGGGTACTCTCACCGGTGGAACGTGTAAACCTGCGCAAAAAACATAGTATAGTCTGGCACCGCCCCAAAACGACAGGAGCCCGCCATGATCACCATTCATCACCTCGGCGTTTCGCAGTCGGACAGGATTGTCTGGCTGATGGAGGAACTGGATCTACCCTACGAACTGAAGTGGTACGACCGGGGCGACGATTTTCTCGCACCGGCAGAATACCGGGCGCTGCACCCGGCCGGTACGGCGCCGATCATTACCGACGGCGACCTGGTGATGGCCGAGTCAACCGCCATTGTCGAGTACATCTCACAGCGTCACGGCGATGGCCGCCTGTCGGTGAGCGTCGATGACCCGGACTATCCGCACTACCTGTTCTGGATGCAGTTCAATAACAACCGGCAATCCATCCTGTTTACCCGAATCGCCGGTCAGTCAGGCGACAGCAATCCCATGGTGAAAACCACGCAACGCCGCGAGGATGGCCTCTACCGCGCGCTGGAAGAACGGCTGGGCGAGTCTGACTACCTCGGCGCCAACCGCTTCACCTGCGCCGATGTAATGTCGATGTTCAACCTGACGTCACTGGAAATGCTCGGCGCTCGCAAGATCGACGAAAAAATGCCCAACACGCAGGCCTACGTCGAACGCATCGCCGGCCGCGAGGCGTACCAGAAGGCCATGAACATCGCCGGGCCCGCCGCCACCCGCCCTGACTGATCCGGTGCGCGCCTGCCTCCGTATGCAGTTACTGGAGGCGGAAAATGCGCATCGACTCATCAGACATCGCAGCGATGGACTCGCGGCCGCGTGCCGCGCTGGTCAATTCGCTGTCGGGTTTCAAATCGGCCAACCTGGTCGGCACCGCCGATGCGGACGGGGCGTCCAACCTCGCTGTCATGAGTTCATGCGTGCACCTGGGCTCGCACCCGCCGCTGCTGGCACTCATTATTCGACCCGGCCAGGATGAACGCCACACCCTGGCCAACATCCTGGCGCGCGGCTGCTTCACGCTGAACCACGTCAACTCACTCATCGTGGAGCAGGCACACCAGACGGCCGCCCGGTATCCCGCACAAGTCTCGGAGTTTGACGCCACTGGCCTGGACGAACACTGGGAGCCCGGCTTCGACGCACCCTTTGTCGCGCAGGCGCACGTCAGGATCGGACTGACCCTTCGCGAACACCAGACACTGGCGGTCAACGACACCCACCTGGTGATCGGACAGGTCGCGCTCGTCTTCCTGCCCGACAACAGTCTGCGCAGCGACGGCAGCCTTGACCTGGGCAGCGCTGACACCGTGGCCCTCAGCGGCCTCGATTCCTACTACCTCACCGCGTTGCACCGGCGCATGGCTTACGCCAAGCCTGACCTGCCGCCGCGCGCGATTCATCCAGACAACGGAGATCTGTTATGAACCTGGCCGTAGACACCGACGCCCTGCGCGTCGCGGAAGAAGGCGCCGCGATGATCGAGCGCGTGCAAGCCCTGCAACCGATGCTGCGCGACAACGCGGCACGCGCAAACACCGAGCGGCGCGTGCCGCAGGAGAATATCGACGCGCTGCAAAAGGCCGGGTTTTTCCTGGCGCTGCAGCCGGCTCGCTGGGGCGGTTACGAACTCGACCCGCAGGATTTTTTCCGGATGCAGATGCTGATCGCGCAAAGCTGCATGTCGAGCGCCTGGGCCAGCGGTATCGTGGCAGTACACGCCTTCCAGATCGCCCTGATGGACGAGCGCGCACAGCGCGACGTCTGGGGCGATTCCGTACACACACGCGTTTCCTCATCCTACGCCCCGATGGGTAAAGTGGAGCCGGTCGAGGGCGGCTTTCGGTTCAGCGGGCGCTGGGGCTGGAGCAGCGGCTGCGACCATTGCACCTGGGCGCTGCTGGGCGGCATTCTCCCGGACGGCACCTATCGCACCTTCCTGGTACCCAACACCGACTACCGGGTCGAGGACACCTGGCACTCGATGGGTCTGCGCGGCACCGGCTCCAACGACATCGTCATCGAGGACGCGTTTGTCCCCGTCTACAGCACGCACAAGCAGACCGACGCGTTTGCCGGCACCAACCCCGGCGTAACCGACACCAGCGCGCCGCTGTATCACCTGCCCTGGGCCCAGCTGTT
>CAYGOX010000063.1:10755-14020 GCA_964351485.1 uncultured Halioglobus sp. | reverse complement strand
CCAGGGCCGGGCGGGGATGAGCCTCAGCGATCTGGTGGACGTGGAGCGCATCGAGATTCTGCGCGGACCACAGGGCACCCTGTACGGCAAGAATACCGCTGCCGGCGCCATCAGCATCATCACCAAACTGCCTACATCGCAATACGAATACCTGGCCGAGGCGCTCTACGACAGCAATGAGCGCCTGGAAATTCGCGGTATGATCAATGTACCCCTGGGCGAGTCAGGCCACGCCATGCGCCTGTCGGCCTACGGCGTCGACGGCGATCACCTGTACCGCAACACCTTCACCGGCAAAGGCGTGAACAACGCCAACAAGCATGGCGGCCGCGCCCGCTTCCTGTTCGACCTGGAAGGCAAATCCAGCTCCGATGGCTTCGGCCGCCTCGTCGTCGCCCTGGATTATTCCAGTGAGGATACGGACTGCTGCGCCCTGGCCACCATCACCTATGAAGGCCTGTCCACCCTGAACTCGCCGGTAACGAGCACCCCGTCCGCACAGTGGCAGCAGATGCTCGGCTTGAATGCCTCGGGGCAGTACATCCTGCGCTACAACGATTTCGAGACGAACGAAGGTTTCTCGCCACCACCGGCGGATCCTTTCAGCGACAACTACTGGTTCGACGGCGACATACGCAACGAGGTTGAAATCGGTGGCGTGGCTGTGGAATGGAATCGGGATCTGGATAACGGTATCGAAATCACGTTTATCAATGCGTGGCGTTACTACGAGTCGTACAGCCTGCTGGACGGCGACTTCACCGCCTACGACGCCAACGTGACAAGCACCGACATCAACCTGGATCAGTATTCCTCGGAACTGCGTATCACCTCTCCCGGCGGGGAGCGCATCGACTACCAGGCAGGCCTCTATGCCTATCGTTCAGAATTCGACTCTGTTGGCAGGTTCGAGCAGCGCACGGACCTGCTGGAAAAAATTCTCCTGTTCGGCGATATCACCATGGCCGACTTCGCCCCCAATGGCTCCAGCAACACCGACACCAACACCTATACCACAACCAGCTACGCAGCCTTTGGCCAGGCGGTGTGGAACATTACAGACGCATTGAGCACCACACTTGGGCTGCGCTACACCTATGAAAAGAAGGAGCGGGAGGGCAGCCAGATCACGGACCCGCCGTTCCCCTTTGACACACCACCCATCGCGGGCCCGAATATTTTCTACGACGATGCTCGCAGCGACGCGGCGCTGTCCCCTGCGATCAATGTGCGCTACTTCTTCAACCCCGATGTCATGGCCTACGCGCTGGTCAGCCGCGGCTTCAAGTCAGGCGGCTACGACCAACGACGCCAGGCGCAGGGCTTGAACGGCGAGTTCGACGAGGAAATCTCTACCAACTATGAGCTGGGCTGGAAAACCTCGTGGGGCGACCGGCGCCTGCAGTTCAATGGCTCACTGTTTTACGTAGACTACGAGGACTTCCAGGCCCAGTCCTTCGACGGTGCGACTTTGCGAGTAGTGAATGCGGGCGACATGGAAAGCTACGGCACAGAACTCGAACTGGTCTTCATCCCGGTTGCCAACACCGTCATGGGTTCCGCACTGGGCTACAACAAAGCCCAGTACAAGTCTTTCGAGAACGGTCAGTGCACCGTCGAGCAGACCTTCATCAACTATTACATCGACGAGCAGGCCCAATTCGGCTCACCGGGCACCTCGTCTGTCTGTACCCAGGACCTGGCCGGGAAACCGATCGACAACGCACCGGAATGGACCCTCAGCTCTTTCATCCAGTACGACAGGGATCTGGGTGGCGACCTCGTTGGCAGCGCCCGCCTGGAACATAGCTTCACCGACAGCTTTTTCCTCGATCAGGACCTGGACCCCATCCTGGAGAACGACGAAGTCAATCTCATCAATATGCGCATCACGCTGAGCAATGCGGCGCGCACCTGGGAAGCCATCCTCTGGGGCAGGAACATCCTCGATGAGAAGTACTTTGCCTGGGGCATAGACTCACCCACGGTGGGCGGGTATTCCGGGGTGGTGGCGCCCGGTGAAACCTGGGGTATTACACTTCGCATTATGAACTGACGCAGGTTACCTGTTCCGTCTACCGGACAAGGGGGACAACATGACGACCGACAACAGTGTCATCAGCACGGACCAACGCAGCGGCCGCATGGCGCCGGTCAGCCGCGGCGGCTGGTACTACAACTGGGGGCCACAGGCATGGATCGACATGTGGATGTCCAATTCCATGCTGGTCAAGAAGTCGATGCCGCTCATCAGCCATACCTTCGTACCCATACTGCGCCTGTCCGGCGACAGCGAACAGGTGGATCGCGACTACGCCGCTATCAAGGCCCGGCGAGAGCCTGTCAAACGCTTCGACTCGCCGCGGGAAAAATGGCGCAAACGCTACGGCAATTTTGTGCGGGAAGCAGAGTGGGCGCTGCTGGAGCTGCGCAAATACTACAGCCAGAAGCAGTACGAGGAGATCGTCATCGGCACCGCCGTTGCACTGTCCTACGAAACATCCTCGGACTTTCTGAAAATGATGAACTCCATGCCCGAGAAAAACCGCAACAAAAAGACCAGGACAACCCGTGAGGGCAAGCCTCAAAAACCCGGCCGGTGGAGCACCTTCCTGTTTGAAACCTTCAACCCGGCACACTGGCTGACTGGCCCGGCGAAAGTCACCGAGTTTGATCCCTCCAATGGCGTCATGCTGATGGAGATTCCGGACTGCGCCTGGCACCACTGTGGACGACAGGAAGACCTGCCCAATCCCGACGCCCTGCCCGAGGAGGGCTGTCTCAATATCTGCAAGGGTCCCTTTGAGGCCCTGTTCAACGGCGACGGTGGCGGCCTCAGGATGGAGTTTGATCCACACCTGCCCGAGACGTCGTGCACCGTGCGCATGAGTTGGGCAACCAACTAGTGCCGAACCTGAACAACTTTCAGCGACGCCGGGGCGACCAGGTCCCGGAGCATATCGATTTCAGCAAATCACAGTGAGGTAGAGCCATGTCCACCATACTCGTTACCGGCGCCAGCACCGGCATCGGCCAGGAAGCCGCCCTGCGTATGGCACGCAAGGGCCACCAGGTGTACGCCGGCCTGCGCAATCCGGCGGGGGGTGAAGAACTGCGGGAGAAAATTACCGCGCAACAGTTACCGGTGACTATCGTGGAACTGGATCTGGTCAAACCCGACACGATCGACGCGGCGGTCGCACACATCATGGAGGAAACCGGTCGCATCGACGCGCTGGTCAACAACGCCGGCATCGGCGCAGGC
>CAYGOX010000063.1:0-10745 GCA_964351485.1 uncultured Halioglobus sp. | reverse complement strand
TCTTCGAGACCAACTATTTCGGCACGGTGAGTGTCCTGCGGGCGGTAACGCCGATCATGCGTCAGCAGCGCGGGGGTCGCATCGTCAATGTCGGTTCCCTCGCCGGGCGCGCACCCATGGGTGCCCACGGCCACTACTCCGCCTCAAAATATGCCATGGAGGGACTCAGCGAGTCGCTGGCCTTCGAGATGGCCGAGTTCAATGTCAAAGTCTCGCTGATCGAGCCGGGCTGCGTGATGACGCCGATCTGGGGCAAAGCGGCGCCGCTGGAGGATGTCGAGCAACCCTACATGAACTCCCTGGCGCGACTGGGCAGGTGGTTTGAATTCAACCTGACCCGCCCGGCCATGCCCGAAGACGTCGCCGAGGTCATCGAGCACGCGATTGAATCGGACGAGCCCCGCTTCCGGTACCCGGTTGGCAAGGATGCCCAGGAAATGCTGGCGGCCCGGGCCAAGGTGTCGGATGAAGAATGGATCAGGATCAACTGCCTGCAGGGTGACGCGTTCTACGACAAGATGGCCCAGCTGGTCGGGCTGGACTACTACCGCTAGAACTGCGTCAGCACCTTGCACTGGTGACTGGGTGTACGCAGGGCCTCGAATGCGGCCGGCAGTTCGTCCAGGCTCACCACGTCCGTCACCATGGGTGACACGTCGATACGCCGCTCCGCGAGCATCGCAAGACAGGTCTCGAAGTCATCGCGGGTGTAGGCGATGGCAAACTGGATACGCAGTTCTTTGAGCAGCCCGAAAAATGGCATGATCGCATCCGGCTGCTCACACACGCCCACCGGCACAATCTGGCCGCGCTGCGGCGCCATCTCGATACACTGCTGCAGCAGTCCCGGTGCGCCCACGCATTCAAAGATAATATCGGGCGGCGCGCCCGCTACCGACACGAACTCCTCCAGCAGGGTCTGGGCGTCAGCGGCAGGATCAGGCTGAATAACAGCGGTCGCACCCATCTGCTTCGCCAGCGCCGCCCGGCTGCTGGCCATCTCGCTGACCACCACATCGCGGGCACCGAAAAAGCGCGCCCACAAGGCGACTGTGAGACCAATGGGTCCGGCGCCAATCACCATAATCCTGCTGCCGGCCTTCAGGTCTGCAACACGCACCGCGTGAATACCGACCGCCAGCGGCTCCACCAGCGCTGCGCTCTGCAGATCCAGTTCCTCGGGCAGGCGAATGGTTTCACGGGCACCGGTCGCAACGTACTGAGCAAAACCGCCCGGCGCATCCACCCCGGGCACCCGCTTGTCCTGGCACTCAAAGAAGCGCCCCGAGGCACAGGCCAGGCAGGTGCCGCAACCAATAAAGGGCATGGCGCAAACCCTGTCACCCACCTGCCAGTTACCCGCTGCCTGCTTGCCAACTTCTACAATCTCACCCACATACTCGTGCCCCAGTATTTGCCCGCAGCACGCCGTGGTGAGGCCTTCTCGCGTGGCGTGCAGATCGGTACCGCAGATGCCGCAGTAGCCAACTTTCATCACCAGTCCGCCCGGATCCGGGACCGGATCGTCGACTGTCTTTACTGCCAGCGGTTCACCTACCGCTTCGAATACCGCCGCTCTCATGGACGCTCCCCGTCATTCACAATAAGACGCAGGCTCACGACAGCGTGCGCCTGTCGAAAGTGATGTGCAGCTCTTTCAACCCGCGCAGCACCATGTTGGGCCAGTGTGTCAGGTCGTTCTTGCCGGGCGCGAGCCTGATATTGGTCATACGCTGCAGGATACGCTGGTAGGCCACCTGCATTTCCTTGCGTCCGAGGAAGGCGCCGGGACAAAAATGGGTGCCATAGCCAAAGGCAATGTGCTCGTCGGCATTGCGGCGGCACACGTCCATACGTTCCGGGTCTTCAAACACCTGTTCATCCCGGTTGGCAGCGGCATAACGCAGCATCAGCAGGGAGCCCTCTGGAATCTTTACTCCCTGTATCTCTGTCGCGCGCGTCACAACACGCCACAGCCCGGCAGAGGGTGACTCCAGCCGCAGGATTTCCTCCACCGCGTTGTCGATCACAGCCGGATCATCGCGCAGAATCTGCATCTGATCTGAGAGCTGGATCAGCGACAGCAACCCGCCGGTGGTTGCCGATGTGGTGGTCTCGTTACCGGCTACCAGGAGCTGCTCGATCATGCTGAGCAGCTCTTCAACGGTCATCAGTCGCTCGCCGTCGGCGTGCATGATTGTGTTGTTGGCCAGGTCCGAAATCATGTCGTCCTGGGGCCGGGCGCGACGGTTGGCGATGATGTCGGCCATGTAATGCTGGTACTCGACGATCAGCCGGGCATTCTCGACCTCTTCCTCCGCCGAGGCCATGCCGCCCAGGCGCGAGGCAAAGGCATCGGACCAGGCCTTGATGCGGCGCAGGTCCCTGCGCGGCACGCCCAGCTGATCGGCGATCACGTAAACCGGCAGAGGTGTGGCAAATTCCTGTACGAACTCACACTCGCCCCTGTCGATAAAGTTGTCGATCAGCTCATCCACCACCTGCTGGATATAGTCGTGCATCTTCTCCACTCGCCGGGCGGAAAACACCTTGTTGATCAACGAGCGGAACACCTTGTGCTCCGGCGGATCGAGAGTCAGGAGCGTGGGCGGCTGCTCGTAACCGCCGGCATAGATTGCAGCGGCCTCCTCGGAGGGGTCCGGACCTTTCAGCAATTCCTGGAAGTTGTTGGAGAAGGTTTGTGTGTCGCGGTTTACCCGGCGGATGTCCTCCCATCTCGACAGCAGAAAAATATTGGTTTCCGGGAGCTGGTAGACCGGCGCCTCGCGCCGCACCGCCTGGTAGAACTCAAAGGGCGATTCGATGACTTCCGGTGAGAAAAAGTCGAAATCTGCCGGGCACTTGGCCATTGCCGTCTCCTGCAACTACGGGCATGCAGCCCTGTGAGTGGTACCGCTGGTCTGCCGATCTCGGGCCAACAGTAGCGGAATAAAAATAAACAGTCAATTCTGATTGTTTTTAGCGGGAGTGTTTGCTAATTTGCTACACAAACCGATTGGAATGACACCCCAGCGATTCAGGAGAATGCTATGGACCTTGGACTTTCGGGAAAAAATGCAGTCATCACCGGCGCCACGCGCGGCATCGGACGCGCCATCGCCAACCTCCTGGCCGACGAGGGCGCCAACCTCGCCATCTGCTCACGCAACCAGGCCGACTTGGATGCGGCGGTGGAAGAGCTGGGCGCCAGGGGCGTGCAGGTCATCGGTGCGGCAGTCGACGTGGCTGACAAGGACGCCTACCAGGCGTGGATCGCCAGCGCCGGGGAGCAACTGGGCGGCATCGATATTTTCGTGCCCAACGTCAGCGCCGCGGGCGGCGTGCTGGGCGAGGAAGGCTGGAACGCAAATTTCAATGTCGACCTGCTGGGCACCACGCGCGGGATTGAGGCCGCCATGCCGTTTCTGGAGAAGTCGAACGCGGCCGCCATCGTTGTGATCGCATCCACAGCCGCCACCGAGACTTTCATGGCACCGCAGCCATTCAACGCGATCAAGGGCGCCCTGGTTGTCCACGCCAAACAGCTGAGCCAGGCGCTTGCACCTGCGGGTATTCGCGTGAACTGCGTATCTCCTGGCCCAATCTACTTCGACGGCGGCGTGTGGGAAATGATCAAGCAGCAGATGCCCGAAGTCTATGATGCGACGCTTGCACAGATACCCCAGGGTCGCATGGGCACGGCCGAGGAAGTTGCCAATTCCGTAGCATTCCTGGCCAGCCCCGCCGCCAGCCTGATCACCGGCGTCAATCTTATTGCCGATGGTGGCTTCACCAAGCGGGTCCAGTTGTAGACCGCGAGTCGCCCGCTGCATGGACCTCACATTCTCGCCCCGGGAGCTGGAGTTTCAGCGGGAAGTCCGTCAATTCCTGGCCGAGAACCTGACACAGGAGATTGTTGAGGCCACCGCCAACAATGCCAGTGTTTTTGTGGAGAAGGACCTGGCCCTCCAGTGGCAGGCGATCCTTGTGAAACAAGGCTGGGCTGTACCGCAGTGGCCGCAGGAGCACGGCGGCACCGACTGGACTCCGACACAGAAATACATCTTCAGCCGGGAGTGCTACCTCGCCGGCGCCCCAATGCTTATTCCATTGGGCTTGTTGATGCTGGCGCCGGTGCTGATGGCGTTCGGCAGCGATCAGCAGAAAACCCACTACTTGCCGAAGATGCTGTCTGGCGAGCACTACTGGTGCCAGGGTTACTCAGAACCCGGCGCGGGTTCCGACCTTGCCAACCTCAAGCTCAAGGCCGAGACGGACGGTGATGACTACATCGTCAATGGCTCCAAGATATGGACGACCCACGCCCACCTGGCAGACCACATCTTTTGCCTGGTACGCACCTGCAACGAGGGACGACCACAACAGGGTATCAGCTTCCTGCTGGTTGACATGGACAGCCCGGGAATCACTGTGGAACCGATCATCACCATGGCCGGGGATCACGAGGTCAACCAGGTGTTTTTTGACAATGTCCGGGTCCCCAGGGCCAACCGGATCGGTGAGGAAAACCAGGGCTGGACTTACGCCAAGTACCTCCTGGAGTTTGAGCGCGGCGGCGCTTTCTCTGCGCCGTTGGTGCAGCACGAACTGCAGCGTCTGCAGCAGCTGTACACCGACACCGCCGCCAATGTCGATGGCTTTGATGCCAGCGGCGAGTATCGACGCAGAATTGCGCGACTGAAGATCGACCTGAAGGCGCTCGAAATCACTGAACTGCGCACCCTGTCCACCCTCTCGGCGGGCGGAAATCCCGGACCGGAATCGTCGATTTTGAAAATCAGCACGGTGGAACTGGAACAGGGCATTAACGCGCTTGCCGTGGATATCCAGGGCTACCGATCACTGGTAATGAACCCGGTGCCCGATGGCAGCCCTTATCGGCCCGATCCGCAGAGCGCGATACTGCCGCGCTACCTCAACAACCGGGCGGCTTCGATTTTTGGCGGCTCCCAGGAAGTGCAGCGCAATATCATCGCCAAGCTGGTATTGGGGCTGTCCTGATACTCGAGCAACGCAGCTAGGGCGTTATCTCCACCACGATGTCACCGAGCCCGCTGGCTCGATAGGTTACGGTGTCACCGGGCTTCAGAAAATGGCCTGACTCGCGCTCGTTTTCTATGAAGACAGGGATGGCAATGTCCATCAGCCCCTCGCCGCTCCAGGGTCCGCCTTCGCGCAGATACGCCAGTGCGATTTCGATGTAGTCGTGCCGGGCCGGGGTGGTGAAGATCACGCCCTCTGACGTACCGGACATCAGCACCATGTCCTGCTCTATGCGTTGATTCGGCGCAAGCTTGTAAAACTCGCCTGCGTAGTAAAAACGCTGCGCCTCCATTTCGCCGAGCACCTTTTCTGCAAGCGCCCGAAAATCCAGCGTCATCTCTGCCCCTCGCGCATCCTGGCGCGCCTCGTCATTCAGCCATGTCATCATGCGCGTGTCGGCGACGAAGGATGACAGGTCTTTGGGGATCACCAGGAAGGGGCCGGAGGGGAAGAACCCCGGCCCGCTCTTTGCGTCACTGAAGCCGTAGCCGGAATCCAGGTTGTCGGGGTCGGCCATCTCCAGCAGTGCGATGCGATCGGTGAAGTCTGCGCACAGGAACAGGCCTTTTACCGCGGCATCGAAATCTGCCAGCGAGTGAATGGGGCGATCGAAACGCAGGCACAGCTCTACCTCGTAATCCAGAAGACCGCCTTCGGGCGCGGCAACCGTCGTTCGTGCCGGCGTGGCGGCGCCGAATTTTGGAAAGACAAAGACGGATTCACTGTTTGCCTCTTCGGCGTGTTCGGGAAAGTTGGTGCCAATGCCCAGGTGGTGGCCACCGCTGCGGGCGCTTGGCAACAGCTGTTCGATGGCAACCATACGTCGCGTGTAGGGCCTGGCATACGCCGCCATCACCTGGTCGGCATCGACCGCTGCGAGTGCGGCAAAGGGATCCTGCGCGCGCGGGGCCCCGAGGTCGGCAAGATCGATGCCGCTGATTGCCCCCTTCTGCATCACTTCAACCAACAGGGTCACGACCTCCCCTGCTGCATTGCGGTATTGCGCCAGGGTCAGGGCTGTCTGGGGGTCGGCTATGGTCTGCTGCAGGGGTTCGCTTTCGAAACTCGCGCGGTTGAATTTCGGGTCGGGTGACGACAGCCACGCGAGGAGCGTCAAGGCGCACACCAGCAGCACTGTGAACAGCGAGTATTTGAGTAGTTTGATCAACGCCTTGTCGCCTCCGAAACGGTTATCTCACGCCCCTTGATACCAAGAATAGGCCATCATCGCGATGTTGGCCGATAATGATTCCCTGCCCCACGCCTGTCCACACTAGAGTTATCATGCTCAGAATAACTCCAAGTACCTGCCCGCGAAGGTTCACAATAATGAAGAAAACCACTCCGCTCGTATCCGCCCTGGCCCTGGCACTTTGCTGCACCGGCGCGCATGCCCAGAAACTCCTGCTGGAATAAGTCATCGTCACCGCCCAGAAGCGGACAGAGAGCCTGCAGGATGTGCCCATCTCCATCACCGCCATGGGCGGCCAGAAGATCGATGACACCGGCATTATCGACCTCGAAGAAGTCACGCAGTACATGCCCAACGTCAACATCAACAACGGCGCCGGCACGCCGAACCTCTACGTGCGCGGTGTGGGCTCGGGTACCAACGCCGGTTTCGAGCAATCGGTGGGACTGTATATAGACGGCGTGTACGGCGGGCGCGGAGCGCTGGCGGCGGTGCCCACCACCATGGACCTGGAGCGCATCGAGGTGCTGAAGGGGCCGCAGGGCATCCTGTTCGGCAAGAATACGGTGGCCGGCGCGGTGAACATCACCACCGCCAAGCCCACCGACGAATTTGAAGGCATGGTGGAGGCGCTGTACGAACCCGATCACGGCCAGGAACAGTACAACCTCGTGCTGTCCGGCCCGCTCACCGACACGCTGTCGGGCCGCCTGGCAGTGCGGCACGACAAGATGGACGGCTGGGCGAGGAACATCATTACGGGCGCCAAGGGCCGCGACGACAACCTCTGGTATGGCCGCGCCAGCCTGCGATGGATGGCCACAGACACGCTGGTCATCGACGCGAAATACGAAAAAGGCGACTTCGACCGGTTCTCACGACCCTCCTACGTGTATCAATCAGATTTCACGGGCCAGCCCAACAGCTTCGGCACGGTGCCGTTTCCGGTGGTAGGAGACCCCGATGTGTTTGCCGGCGATGTCGACGGGGGCAGCGTCACCGAAACCGACGTGTTCGCCGTTACCGCCAACTGGGAACTGGATTTCGCAACTCTCACCGCCATTTCCGCCTACTCGGCCTACGACTCGGACGGCGAGCCGCTCAACACCGACCAGACGGCAACACCCAGCCTCGCCCGCGCCAAGTTCGAAGAGTACGAACAGTACAGCCAGGAACTGCGCCTGGTGTCGCCCGGTGGCGAGACCATCGACTGGATTGTCGGGGCCTATTACCAACAGGGCGAATTGGACATCAGCACGCAGATTGCGGCGCTCGACTTTGCCCAGTCGGGTCCGATCAGCGCACCGCCGCTCCTGGCGGGGGGCGTTGGCACCCCAAGCATCTTCGACCAGGATTCCGAGAGCTGGGCCGTCTTCGGCCAGGGCACCTGGAACGCCACCGAGACGCTGCGATTTACCCTGGGGCTACGCTACAACGAGGAGACCAAGGATCTCGACAAACAGACCTTCGGCAACGGCCTGCAGGTGCGGCTGGGGCCAACCACCTCACTCATCAACCCGCTCAACGGCCAGCTGATTGGCGACATACGGAGCCACGAATTCAGGGGCCTGAGCCGCGATGAAGATAAATGGACCTACTCCGGCAACGTGCAGTGGGACGTGGGCGAAGACACCCTGCTCTACGCCAGCGTGAGCACCGGCTTCAAGGGTGGTGGTTACGACGAGGCCTACAGCGGCGCGGGCCGTGAAATACGACTGGCCGACGCCAACGGCGTACCCACCGGCGAAGTGGTGCCGGGCAACGACCCCTCGATACTCGAATACAAGGGCGAGGAAGTCACCGCCTATGAAGTCGGCGCGAAGATGGGCCTGCTGGACGGCGCCGCGGAACTGAACCTGGCGCTGTTTCGCATGGAGTATGAAAACCTCCAGACCAGTTCCCTCATCGGCGATGTATTCCGGGTGGGTAACGCGGGCGAGTCAGTCAGCCAGGGCCTGGAAATTGATGGCCGCTGGCGCGTGACCGAAGGCTTTACGCTCAGCGCCTCGGTAGCCTACCTCGACGCCTATTACGAAGAGTTCACCGGCGCCACCTGCACCATCGCGCAAAGCACCGATCCGGACAACAACCCCGGCTGCCTGCGCCCGGACGGCACCAACATCACCGCCGGCGAAGACGGCGGCCAGAACCTCAAGGACGAGACACTGGTGTTCTCCCCCGAGTGGAGCGCGAACCTCAACGCCCGCCTGACGATACCGATCAACGACAACCTGCTGCTGGTTAACAACGTGGATATCAACTACGAGGATGAGTATTTCTCGGCGCTGGACCTGGACCCGAATACGAAGCACGACGACGCGATCATCCTCAACGCGCGCATTGCGCTCACCAGCAGCCAGCGCAATTGGTCGTTGGCGCTCATCGGCAAGAATCTGACGAACGAGAAAACCACCATCTGGAACCAGGACGTGCCCATCAGCAACTCCAACAGCTACTTTGCCCTGCCCAACCGCCCGCGCTCGATCGCGGTGCAGGCGCGGTATCAGTTTTAACGTTGCACTGCTGAGCGGGAGACAAACATGCTGAAGAAGTTGGGTATAGGCCTGGCGGTGATACTGGCGGTGATTCTCGCAGTCGCCTGGTTCAAGGTGCTGTCGCCGCTACTGATGACCGCCAATGAGAACGGGCCGGAAACCGCCCCCCTCGATTACGCGCTGCAGGACAACAGCAGGTTGTCGCTGCCCGCCCCGCAGGGCGCAACGTATCCGCCGGCGCCCAACCCCGACATGAACCTGTACTGGGGCGAACTGCACCTGCACACCTCGGAAAGCTTCGACGCCGCACTGTTTGGCAATCCGCTGGGCATTGAAGACGCCTACCGCTTCGCGCGAGGCGAGCAGCTGAGCACACCCAGCGGCGAAGTGATGCAGCTCAGCCGCCCGCTGGATTTCGTGGCAATTACCGATCACGCCGAGGGCTTCGGCACGCGCACGCACTGCGACGATTCCGACCTCTCACTCAGCGAACGCGCCGCCTGCTGGCTGGCCAATGAACCCAACCCGATGATTTTCCAGGTGCTGGCGGGCCGGGCTCGCGGCACTGCCGAACCCGGAGACCCAACCAAACCGGCCGGGGAGTATCAGCGCACGACCCGGCAGCCGCTTAAACCCGGGGCTTTCCCCACCTGCCGTTTTGGTGAGGGTGCGGTTGATCGCTGCGTGGAGAACGCGCGCGTCGACTGGGCGCGTTATATCAAGCTCGCAGACAAGCACTACGAGCCGGGTGTGTTAACCACACTCATCGGCTACGAGTTTTCACCGCCGCTGCCCGAACAGGGCAAGCACCACCGCAATATCATCTTCCGCACGGGCAAGGTGCCCGGGCGCGCGCTGTCGAGCCTGGACGTACCCAACGCCATCGAGCTGTGGCGCGGGCTTGAAGCCACCTGTGGTGAGGGCTGCGATTTTCTGACTATCCCGCACAACTCCAACAAAGCCTGGGGGCTGACCTACTCCCGCTACACCTGGGACGGCAAGGAGTACACGGAGGCCGACTGGCGCCTGCGGCAGAGGCGCGAGCCGACAGCGGAGATATTCCAGATCAAGGGCGCACAGGAGTGCGCGCTGGGCGTGGGCGCCACCGACGAGGAGTGCGCATTTGAGCAGGTGCTGGAGCCCTGCCAACCGGGTGAAACCACCGGCTGCGCTTTTCAAACGGGCTTCGTGCGACAGGGCCTCAAGGTGGGGCTGGCGCTTGAACAGGAACTGGGGTTCAACCCGATACAAAGCGGTTTTATCGCCGCCACCGACAGCCACAACTCCAACCCCGGTGATGTAGAGGAATGGGATTTTCCCGGCACTGCAGGTTCCATCACCTCCTCTGCGTATCGGCGCCTGAGACCAACGCCCGACACCCTGGCGCCCTACAAGACCTTCATCAAGTTCCATACGTCCGGTGGCATTGCCGCCGTCTGGGCGCCGGAAAATAATCGCGAGGCGATCTTCGATGCCCTGGCGCGGCGCGAAAGCTATGCAACCTCGGGCCCGCGCATAGCGGTGCGTCTGTACGCCGGCTGGGACGTCGACAAAACTGCGGCCGACGACCCGAATCCGATCCCGTCGCTAGTAACCAATGGCGTGCCGATGGGCGGCGTCCTGCGCCCGGATGCGAGCAGGGAAAACTCCCCCGGCTTTTTTGTGTGGGCAACGCGCGATCCGATGGACGCGCCGCTGCAGCGGGTGCAAATGGTCAAGGGCTGGATTGACGCGGATGGCCAGACGCATGAAAAAGTAGTCGATATCGCCTGCGCCGATGGGTTGGCGGCAGACCCTGCCACCGGGCGCTGTCCCGACAACGGCGCCAGCGTCGATCTCTCCACCTGCAGTTTCAGTGCAGGCACCGGCGCCGATCAGCTGAAGACCGTCTGGCATGACCCGGACTACAACCAAGCGCAAAGCGCGTTTAATTATGTGCGCGTGTTGATGAACCCAACCTGTCGCTGGTCTACCTACGACGCCTTCCGCTTCGG
>CAYGOX010000062.1:0-14274 GCA_964351485.1 uncultured Halioglobus sp. | reverse complement strand
TACTTCAAGGGCAAGGAGGCCATCCTCGAGGAATACTTCGAATCGGTTTCCGTGCGCTTTCTCGAGCGACTCGACCAGTTCAGCGAGCAACCGCCGCGCGAACAGATTCACTCGCTGGCAGATTTCTGGTTCAAGGGTGAGGCCGGCTCGACCAAGGAGATCGGTTTCATGCTCGAATGTTTCGGGGCGGCGGTGAACGATCGCGTGCTGCGCGCCACCAAGGCGGAGTTTGACGATCAGTGCAAGGCGCACCTCACCGCCATTTTCGAGAAAGCTCCCGCCGTATTCATGCAGAATCCGCGCGACGCCGCTGAGATCTCGTTCTCACTGATGATCGGGCTGCGTTCCGCCGTTTACTTTGACAAGGACATCGACCTGGAGGACGCACACCGCCTGTTTCTCGGCGGCATGCTCGCCATGTCCGGCCTCGACTAATCTTCGACTGACCTTCGACTAAGCCGCCCCGGGCGCCACCAGCGTTGTGCCCGGCACCGGGTTGAAGTAGTGAATCTGGACATCGCGCTGCGCAATTTTCCAGACCCCGTCACGACGCGCCAGCGTGTCACTGTAGGTGGCACCCACGATCTGGCACACATCCTCCCCCGCTAACACGCCGACGCAATCGACATCGCACACCGAGGTGGCATGGTCGGCATCCTGAAACACGATGGCGTTGTTGGTTGTCAGGTGATGCGTCTCTTTCCAGGCCGGCCACAGCACCTCGTAAATCGCCTCGTGGATGCCCGCGTGACCGTCGAACCGGCCAAACGGCGGGCCGATATTCCACACGCAGTCCTCCCACCAGATCGCCAGGAAGCGATCGAAATCGCGCTTGTCAAAGCCGTGGCAGTAATCGTAGGAGAGCACGCGAATCGCCTCGCGGCTCTCGAGGGTGTCAACGCGTTGCTGTAGCGCCGCGAGGGTGGTGTCCTGGCCAGTCATTCGCTCTCTCCCACTGTAATCATTATATGGATGGGCTTGTTCACTTCAGCCTGGGCAGGACATTCTCGGCGATGTAGCGTAGCCGGGCATTGCCCGAGGCCACCGACTCGCCGGGGAACTGCGCCCAGAAATGGATATCCCGGATATTGGGATAGGTCGCCGTCAGCTTGTTCAGCTCTGTGACCGCGGTATCGGCATCCCACAACTCGTACAGGCCGTTCTCAATGGCCGTGGGCGCATCCTCGAACAGCGGCGTCTGGTCCGGTGGGCCGAACGCGCCCCACTTGATGTACTCATTGATCTGGTACAGCACGTGGTCGCCGATACGGGCGACCTCGGCCTCGGGATCTTCGGCGATAATCGCCCAGCAACCGAGCACGATCTGGCCGTCGTTGATCGACTTGCCCGACTTTTCCAGCGCCTCGTTATAGATATCGATGCCGATCCCGCCGGTGCTGAGAAACCCGTCCGCCACGCGCGCGGCGCGCTCGATGGCCGGCTCCACCATTCCACCGAGCAGGATGGCCGGCGGATGCTGCGGTTGCGGCGTAATCTTCAGGTCGCCGACCTCAAAGCGCCTCCCGGAAAAGTTGACGGCGTCGCCGCGCCAGGCACGGCGCAGAATTTCGATGCCCTCTTCCACCAGGCTCGGGCGGTGCGAGAGCTTGCGCCCGAACTGCTCGAACTCCAGCTCGCGGTAGCCGATACCGACACCGAGATCGAAACGCCCGCCGCTGAGCAGCGACAGCGTGGCCGCATCCTCGGCCACGCGCACAGGGTCGTGCAGCGGCAGCAACATCAGGTTGGTGCCCAGGTGCATGCGCTGCGTCTGAGCGGCAATCGCAGTCGCTATCATCAGCGGCGACGGCGTGTAGCCGTCGTCGCAAAAATGGTGTTCGGTCAGCCAGCAGGATGAGAAGCCCATCCCCTCGGCCTCGCTGATCTGCGCCAGGCGTTCGGCGTAAAACGACTCGAACGGCACTCGCCATTGTGCGGGATTGCGAAAGTCATACCACAGGCCGTAATTCACTGCGTCAGTCATCGTGATTCCTCGTTATTGTTGCAGCCGCCGCGTTACAGGTTTTCGCCCAGGAAGATCAGCACGGTGTCGTTGTACCGCTGCGCCTCGTCGATGAACGGTGCATGTCCGGAATCCTCGAACTCAACAATCGTCGCGCGGGAACTGTAGTCGGCAACCGAACGACACACCTGCGGATCGACCACCGCGTCCTGTGCGCCGACAATACTCATCACCGGCACATCCAGCTGCGCCAGAATCTCGCGCTGGTCGAGCGGACCCAGTTCACCCAGTGCCTGCGCCGCCAGCGGCGAGCTGGTCATGAACATGGCCCAGAGCCAGTCGACCACCGACTGACTGACCTCGGACGCGCATACGCCGGCGGAGAGTCCGGCAAGAAAATTCACGCGGTCGGCCAGCATCGCCTCGAGCGTTTCGGCCAGCGCCTCGTCGGTGCCGCCATAGGCGTAATCGGGCTTTTGCAGATAACAGGGCGTGGCGGCACAGGTCAGCACGAGGCCGGCGCAGGTATCGCCGAGCTGGCGCGCCGCCTCGACCACCACCGCGCCACCCAGCGACCAACCGTTGAGCACAACCTTGCGCAGACCGAGCTGGCCCACCAGTGCGACCACATCGGACGCAATGGCGTTGATGCCCACGTCGGCGAAATCCTTGTCGGATTTACCGCAGCCGCGGTGATCGATAGCCACCACGCGATAACCCGCCGCAGTCAGTGTGCCCAGCGAGTAATCCCACACGCGCAGGCCCATTCCCCAGCCGTGCACCAGCACCACCGCCGTGTCGCCGCTGCCGTAATCCTCGTAGTAAACCCGTTTGCCGTCATCGGTTGTCAGGTAAGCCATCGCATATTCTCCTTGCAGGGGCGCAGCACAGGCGCTGTCGCGTTTTTTATGAGGTGGTTATTTCGTTTTTTTCAATAGCACCGTGAGGCTGGCGTGGTAATCGTCGAACACTGCGTCCAGATCCAGTGCGGACGCATTGACCAGCCACTGATAGATAATGCCGAAGATAAACGCACAGTACTGCACGGCAAACAGTTCGGCATTGATTGTGGGACGGATTTCGCCGGCGGCAATACCCTCCTCAATCCACTTCTTCGCGTCCTCACGATACACATCGTGGTGATCGGCCAGGCGGTTGCGCATCTCCGACTCGTGGCCGAGACAGTCGTACCACAGCAGGTACATTGCGCGCATGTACTCGGATTCCCGGTTGAGGAAATCGCGCAATGCGTCCGCCGCCGCGTTGACCGCGGCAAGGCCGGTCTTGCCGTGCACGTAGGACGCGAGGTGATCTTTCCAGCGATCGTCGAAGCGCATGAACAGCTCGTGCATCAAGCCGTCCTTGGAACCGAACCGGTAGTTGGCCAGCCCGCGGCTGTAACCGGCCAGTTCGCCGATATCCTTGAGTGTGGTTTTCTGGGTACCGCGCTCGTTGATCAACGCGATGGCAGACTCGAACATGCGCTGATCCGACAGCGCCGTGCGTTCGGCCTGGGTTTTACGGCTATCCTTGCGATTTGTAGCCATGACTCCTTTACCTCCAGGACTCGCTACGTGACTTTGTCCACGCTGAGCTGTCCGGCTTCGTTCCTGTCTCTCAACGCGCGTTTGTCCATTTTACCCACACTGGTCTTGGGAATCTCGGGCAGGAAGCTCCAATACTCGGGAATCCAGAACTTCGCGACCTTGCCGGCCAGGAATTCGCGCAGCTGTGCCGGCGTCACCGCGTTCTGCGTCGCTACCACCGCCAGCGGCCGCTCCTGCCAGCGCTCGTCCGCCGTGGCGATCACCGCCACCTCGTGCACATCCGGGTGCGCGAGCAATACGTTTTCCAGGTCGACCGAGGAAATCCATTCGCCCCCGGACTTGATCACGTCCTTGGTGCGATCGGTCAACTGCACAAAATGACGCTCGTCGATGTGTCCGACATCGCCGGTGCGCAGCCAGCCGTCGTCGCTGAACGAATCCGGCGCATCATTCAGGTGATAACCACCGGTGATCCACGGGCCGCGCAGTTGCAACTCGCCCACCGAGGCGCCGTCGTGCGGCAGCACCACACCCCGATCGTCGACCACCCGCACCTGCACGCCGGCCACCGGGCGGCCACTCTTGGCACGCCACCGCGTCTCGTCTGCGCCGAGCGCATCGCGCGGCGGATGCGACAGCGCGCACAGTGGGCTGGTCTCGGTCATACCCCAGCCCTGCAAAACCGGGACGCCCCATTTTTCCCGCGCGGCATCGATGAGGCTCGGCGCCACCGCCGAGCCACCGCACACCAGCATGCGAAATGAACGCATATCCAGCTCGTCGCTGTCATACCGCAATAGGTCCGACAGAATCGTGGGCACGGTGGCCGTGATAGTCGGGCGCTGCGAGGCGACCATTGCCAGAATCGGCTCGACCTGCAAGTGCGGACCGGGCAGCGTGAAATCGCTGCCGCTGAACCAGCCGCTGTAGGGCAGGCCCCACGCGTTGGCGTGAAACATCGGCGGCAGTAACAGAATGCGGTCGCGCTCGCAGATACCGAAGGTGTCGGCGGCACGCGAGGCCATCGAGTGCACGAAGGTTGTGCGGTGGCTGTACACCACGCCCTTGGGGTTGCCGGTCGTACCGCTGGTGTAGCACACAGCGGCTGCCGAGGTTTCATCGATTTCCGGCCAGTCGGTGAGCGGCTCTGCCGCCTCGACCAGCGCCTCGTAGGACTGGCAATCAATACCCTCGTAGTCGGGCATATCACCGGTGACCAGCAGTGTTTCCACCGTTTCGAGCAGTGGCACCACTGGCGCAAAAACCTCGGCCAGACTGCCGTCGAGCAGCAGCACCTTGTCTTTGGCGTGATTGATAACGTAGGCCACGTGCTCCGGTGACAGACGCAGGTTGACGGTGTGCATGACAGCGCCCATCGACGGAATCGCCAGGTAGGCTTCCATATGCGCCGTGTTGTTCCAGCTGAAGGTGCCCACGACATCGCCGGGCGTAACACCGAGACTTTGCAGTACGCTCGCCAGCTTCGCCGCGTTATGTGCAATGTCTGCGTAGGTGCGTGTGTGAAAGTCGGTGCCGTCGAAGGTGCTGACGCAGGATTCGGGGAACACGTTGGCCCCGTGCTCCATGATCATCCGCACCGTCATCGGCATGTGCATCATGGTCGCGTCCATCACCAGTCTCCCTGCGCCGCCGCAGCCGCCTCTCGCAGCAGCGCCGGCACGTCGTATTCCAGGCCCCGGGCGTAGGGGGTATCCACTTTCCCGGCCAGATAAAGGCCGTAAGCGCCCTCCACCACGGCGGCCAGGCGCCAGAAGGCAAAACATAAATAGAAATCCAGTGCGTCTGCCGCGAACCCGCTGTGCTGCGCCCAGCACTGCACCAGTTCGCGCCGGGGTATGACACCGTTGGTACGCGATACGGCCTGCACATGGGCAAAGCCGGGCGGGTCGACCGAGCGCGGCCCCCAGAACATCAGGAACAGGCCGAGGTCTGTCAGCGGGTCACCCACCGTGGCCATCTCCCAGTCGATCACCGCCAGCAGCGACGGGGTATCGCGGCTGCACAGGGTGTTGTCCAGGTGGTAGTCACCGTGGACGATGCCCACCGGCCCGTCGGCCGGCAGGTTGTCCAGCAGCCAGCGGCCCAGCACCTCGATGTCCGGCAGCTCGCGCGTGGGCTGCTGGCGACGCACCTCGAGCCAGCGTTCGATCTGGCGCTGCAGGAAATTCTCGGGGCGACCGAGATCGGACAACCCCACCGCCTGCCAGGGCGCGCAGGCAATTTTGCCGAGCGCGGCGGCAAGCTGCTCGCCGAGCGCATTCACCGCATCCACGCCGTGATAGTCCGCCGGCAGCGTATCGGTAATCGACACACCGTCGACAAATTCAATGAGTGCAAACGGCGTGCCCATCACGGATTCGTCGTCACACCAGTGCACCACTTCCGGCACCGGCACGTGGCCGTGCAGCGCCCCCATGACCCGCGCCTCACGCTGCACACCCAGATGCGCCTTGGGCGACACGGTATTGGCAGGCGCAGATCGCATCACCAGCCGGCGCTGGTCTGTTTCAATCAGCCGCGTGAGGTTGGAGTTGCCGCCCGCCAGTTCGCGCACGATCCGGGCGTTGGTGAGCCCCAGTGTGTCGGCCGCCCAGGTGGCGAGTTGCCCGGCGCTCATCAACCGGGCACTCCGAAGCTGCTGAGCAGGCCACCATCTACCGGGACGAACGCCCCTGTCATATAGCGTGAGCGCGACACCCACTCGATCACCTCGGCAATTTCGTCGGTTTCGCCGTAGCGCCCCAGGGGTATGGTCGTGCGCATGGAGGCCAGCGCCTTCTCGGAGAGCCCCGAGGTCATTTCCGTCAGCACCAGCCCCGGAATCACGAGGTTCACGCGAATCGCCTTGGGCGCCAGTTCAATAGACAGGGCACGGGTCAGTCCCGCCAGCCCGGCCTTGGAGGAAGCGTAGGCCGAGTCGCCGGGAAACCCGCGGAACCCCACCACCGCGCCGGTGTTGACGATGGAGCCACCGTCACCCATGTGCGGCGTCGCCAGCGCGATAACGTTCATCGCCCCCGTGAGGTTCACATCCAGCACCGACTGCCAGTCCTCGGTGGCGAGGCGCGTCACCTTGCCACCGCGATGCACGCCGGCGTTATTCACCACGTGATCGATCGACCCCCACTGCGCGACTACGGCGTCGACCGCCGATGCCACAGACGCCCGGTCGGCAACATCGCAGCGCAGGCCGAGGCAGTCCTCACCCAGTGAGGCCGCTGCTTCAACGACCGACTCGCCCCGTGCCATAATCGCAGCGCGATCACCGGCCGCAATGGCCCGCTGCGCGACCGCGAGGCCGATGCCACGTGAGGCGCCCGTGATGAGCCAGGTTTTTTTTCGCGTCATGGGTGGTATTTTTCCTGAACTTTATTCAAAATGCCCTTGTTTGCGTCAAGCAAGTTAAACATAGTCTATAACCAAGTCAAGAATTTCAGGAGCAACGACCGTGAGCTGGAGCTTTGAAACCGATAGCGAATTCCAGGAACAGTTGAACTGGATCGAGGAATTTACCCGCTCCGAAATCGAGCCGCTGGACCTCGTGTTCCGCGGGCCGGGCGACCCCTGGGATCCGGACTCCCCCGCCGCGCAGGCCATGGCACCGCTGCGTGCCATCGTAAAAGAGAAGCGTCTGTGGGCCTGCCACCTCGGGCCGGAACTGGGCGGCGAGGGCTACGGCCAGGTCAAACTCGGCCTGATGAACGAAATCCTCGGGCGCAGCCGCTTCGGGCCGAGTGTGTTCGGCTGCCAGGCACCGGACTCGGGCAACGCGGAGATCCTCGCCCACTTCGGCACACAGGAGCAGAAAAAAACCTACCTGCAACCGCTGCTCGACGGCAAGATCGCCTCCTGCTACTCCATGACAGAACCACAGGCCGGCTCCGACCCCGCCGAATTCACCTGCCGGGCAACACGCGATGGCAACGAGTGGGTCATCAACGGCGAAAAGTGGTTTGCGTCCCACGCGCGCTTTGCCGAGTTTCTGCTGGTCATGGTGGTGACCAACCCCGATGTCCCGATTCACAAGGGCGCATCCATTATCCTGGTGGAAAAAGGCACGCCGGGCATGGAGATCATTCGCAACTCGGCCGTCGGCCCCTACGTCGAACAGGGCGACGGTGTACACGGTTATATCCGTTTCACCGACTGCCGCGTTCCGGCGCACAACCTGCTGGGTGAGGAAGGCGAAGGCTTCCTCGTCGCGCAGACCCGCCTCGGCGGCGGACGCGTGCACCACGCCATGCGCACCGTCGGCGTTCTGAAAAAAGCCATGGACATGATGTGTGAGCGCGTGCTGAGCCGACGCACCAAGGGCGAACTGCTCGCTGACAAACAGATGACCCAGGACAAGATCGCCGACAACTACACGCAGATAATGCAGTACCGACTGCATGTTCTCTATACCGCATGGCTGATCGACAAGCACAAGGAATACAACCGCGAGGTGCGCAAGGAAATTGCAGCCATCAAGGCAGCCACCCCGCGTGTACTGCAGGACGTTATCTACCGCGCCATGCAATTGCACGGCAGCATCGGCGCCTCCGACGAGACGTCACTGATGCACATGTGGGCGAACATCCCCGAACTGGGCATGGTCGACGGGCCGACCGAGGTACACAAGGTCACTGTTGCCCGCACCGTGCTGCGCGACTACCAGCCGGCCGAAGGGCTGTTCCCGTCCTACCACACGCCGACCCAGCGTGAGGCGGCGATGAAAAAATACGGTCATTACCTTTGATCTGAACGACACCGAGCTACATAACACCGCGAGGCAAATAACAATGAGCACTGCGAAGGACACTCAAAGCACTACCGATTTCGACGTGATCGCCGTGGGCGCCGGCTTCGCCGGCCTCGGCCTGATCCACTACCTGCGCGAGGCGGGCCTGACGCTGAAGGTATTCGACAAGGCATCGGACATCGGCGGCACGTGGACCTGGAACCGCTACCCCGGCGCCGCCACCGACAGCGAGGGCTACTACTACTGCCTCACGTTCTCCAAGGACATCCTGCAGGAGTGGAGCTGGTCGCAGCGCTACCCCGGCTGGGAAGAAACGCATCGCTACCTGCATTTCGTCGCGGACAAGTGCGATATGTGGCCGCATATCCAGCTCAACACGGAAATCACCCGTGCTGAATTTGACGAGGACAGCGGTCACTGGAAAGTGACCACCGGTGATGGCGACACCTTTACCTGCAAATACTTCATCAGCGCCATGGGCATGATCTCCCAGCCCTACGAGCCGACGATCAAGGGTCGCGATACTTTCAAGGGGCCCTGCTTCCACTCCTCACGCTGGCCGCAGGAAGGCCTGGATTACGCCGGCAAGCGCATCGGCATCATCGGCTGTGGCGCGACCACGGTACAGATGCTGCCGGTCGTGGCCGAGACCGCCAAGAGCGTCACGGTATTCCAGCGTACGCCCAACTTCATCATGCCGGCCATGCAGCGGCCGATGACGCCGGAGTGGGAAAAGGAGATCAAGGACAACTACGACGAGATCATCGACAAGTGTCGCAACCACATCTTCGGCATGGCGTTCGAGGGGCCGCCGGGGCGCAACGCCGTGGACACGCCCCCCGAAGAGCGCCGTCGCATTTTCGAGGAGCACTGGAACGGCAGCTTCCGCTGGGTTTTTGAAACCTTCGACGACCTGCTGGTCGACCCCGAGGCCAACAAGATGGCGGCGGACTTTATCATCGAGAAAATGAAAGAGCGCGTGGACGACCCCGAGATCGCCGAGATGCTGACGCCCAAGGGCTATCCGCTGTTCGCCAAGCGCCCGCCGCTGGATCACGGCTTCTACGAGGCGTTCAATCGCGACAACGTGCACCTGGTGGATATCAAGGAGCGCGAGCCGATTGTCGAGATCACCGAGACCGGGGTGCGCACGACGAAGGATCTCTACGAGTTCGACATCATCGTGTTTGCCACGGGCTTCAAGGCCTACACCGGAGCTGTTGAGGCCGTCGATATTCGCGGCCGCAGCGGCGTACCGCTGAAGGACAAGTGGTCCACCGAATCAAAATCCATCATGGGCGTCTGCATTGCGGACTTCCCCAACTTCTTCACGATCACCGGGCCGCAGGCGCCGTTTGCCAACCTGCCGACTTCCATCGAACAGAACATCGTGTGGATTACCGAGTGCATCAAGAAGATGGAATCGGAGGGCTACGACGTCTGCGCGCCGCGCCAGGATGCAGAGGATGCCTGGACCGCCGAGACGGCCGAGATCCACGATCAGACCCTCATGGCCCAGGGCGACAAGGTGAACTCGTGGATGATGGGCGCCAACATCGAAAACAAGAACTCGCGCGTGCTCATCTACTTCGGCGGCGCGGGCGTCTACTACGACCGGCTGCGCGACTCCGCCAACGCCGGCTTCCCCGAACTGGAGTTCGAAAAACACGCGGGGTGATCTGTCCCGCCACTCGCCAAGGGGCCCGCTGATGCGGCCCCTTTTTTTTGCGTTCCTGAAAGTCGGATGCGCCGAGTTGCATGACCTATGTTGCGTATCCATGTGAGATATGAGACAAATAATGTCTCATATCTCAGGAGCTCGTCGCATGTCGCCCACCGATCGCTCGCAGACGGTCATTCTCGATGCCGCCAAGGCGCTCTACCTGCAGTTGGGTGTCGAGAAGACCACCGCCGCCGATGTCGCCCGGGAAGCCGGGATCTCCCGCGCCACGCTGTACCGGCGCTTTCCCAGTCACAATGCGATTTTCCTGGCCGTGCTGGCCCGCGATTCGTGGGAAATTGCCGAGGGCTGCAAAGCCCGTCTTGAAGGTATCACCGACCCGGTAGAACACGTGGTTGAGGGCATGCTGTACACCCTCGATGAAATCGTCAGGCGCCCGCTGCACACCCACCTCTTTACCAACAGCGGAGAATCGTGGGCGCTGTCGCAGGTGCTGGGCACCGACGACATGCGCGATCTCTCGGTGCAGGTCATGCAGGCCATGCCCAATGCGCGCGCCCTGCTGCGCCCCGAATCCGAGCGGCAGGTGGCCTACCTGGCGGAGTGGATCGTGCGCATTCTCATATCCTACGCCGCCTCGCCCAGCCAGCTCGCCCGCAACCGCGACGAGATGCGCGAACTGCTGCATACCACGCTGGGGCCCGCCGTGCGGGCACTGTTTGACGAACACACTCTCGATAACAACGTCACTCCCCTTCGCTAACCAGGCACCCGGAGAACCCATGAAAGCACTGCAATGTATCGAAAACGGCGCGCCGGCAGACGTGCTGAAAGTTGTCGACATCGACGTTCCCGAGCCCGGCCCCGGGCAGGTATTGATCCGCGTCGGCGCCGGCTCACTCAATTTCAACGATATCGACCGGTGTTACGGCCGCCGCATTTCGGTGCCGCTGACACCGCCGTTTACCCTGGGCATGGATGTGTGCGGCACGGTGGAATCCTGCGGTGAAGGCACGGAGCAATGGCAGGGCAAGCGCGTCATGGCGCTGTCGCAAATGGCCATTGGCGGACTCGCGGAGTATGCGCTGGCATCGGCCGACGCAGTGTTCGAAGCGCCCGCGCAGATGAGCGATGCCGAGGCGGCCTCGTTCATTATCCCCTTCCACACCGCCTATCTGGCGATTGTGCGGCGGGCGAAAATCGCGCCGGGTGAAACGCTGCTGGTGCACGCCGGTGCCAGCAGTGTCGGCGCCGCCGCCATCCAGATCGGCAAGGCGCTGGGACTGACCGTCTATGCCACCGCCGGGTCCGATGAGAAGGCGCAGTACTGTCGCTCGCTCGGTGCGGACCGCGTGATCAATCACCGCGAAGAAGCCTTCGACAAGGTGGTACTGGCCGAAACCGGACACGCCGGCGCCGATGTCATCCTCGACCTCGTCGCGGGTGAATTTGTCGAGCCCTCGTGGCGCTGTATCGCGCGCGAGGGTCGCTACGTGGCCGCGGGTTTTGCCGACGACGAAGAGAACGGTTTTTCCGGACAGCCGCTGCGCCCGCTGTGCTCCCAGAATTTTTCGATTATGGGTGTGATGCTGTCCTACATCGGCCACATGCCGCCGGAACTGCGCGAGTTCGGCTTCAACATGTTCACGCGCGACATCGGCGAACAAGTGCACGAGGCACTCATGGCACTGTACGCAGAAGGCAAGATCCAGCCCGTGCTCAGCCGCACAGTCAGCCTTGAAGAAGCACCTGCCGCGCTGGCCGCGCAGGAGGCGCGCTCGACGCTCGGCCGCACGGCGGTAGAGATCGGCTAGGAAACGACACGCGTGACGCGCCGGTCGGTGAACAGCAGACGATGACTACACCCGTATACACGTTCCGCGATGCCCGGATGCGCTCGCCGCTGCTGGGCGTTGTCAATGGCCTGGGCAATGGCCTGGCCGCGGTCGGGCTGACCCTGCCCAACACCAGCGTGGCAAGCGTCGTGAAGGCGGCGCAGGCCAAATCGAACACACAGTTGGAGCCCGACGCGGCGACCCTGGAAGCACTGCGCCGTTACATCGCATCGGCGCAGTCCGATGCACAGCTCAACACACTGGGGCGCGTGGCCGTTCACAACATGCTGGTCAATGCGCTGGCGTCGAACTTCGCCGTGCTCGACTGGCATCGGCAACACGGCGCGCTGGCACAGGAGCGCATCGAGAAACCCTGGGTGATCATCGGCCTGCCCCGCACCGGCACCAGCATCCTCTCCATCCTGCTCGGACTCGACCCGCTCAACCGGCCCATCCTGCAATGGGAAGCGCGCCATCCGATACCACCGGCCACGCTTGCCGGCGCCAGCGAAGACCCGCGCATTGCGAGCGTGTCCAACGAGTATGCGCAGATGGACAAACTCAATCCCGCCATCGCGACGATGCACCCCTTTGGCAGCACGCTGGCGGAAGAGTGCACTGCCCTGTTCATGTATTCGCTGCGCACGATCGGCCTGGAGACGATCGCGTTCACGCCGTCGTACGGCAACTGGCTCGATACGGCCGACATGGAACCGGCGTTCGAGATTCACCGCAAAACGCTGCAGGCCTGGCAGGCCGCGCAGCCCACCGGTCACTGGGTATTGAAGAGCCCCAACCACCTGTGGTGCCCGCCCGAGTTGCTCGCGGCCTATCCCGATGCGCGCATCGTCTGGACGCACCGCAATCCGGCCCAGGTACTGCCATCACTGGCCAGCCTCAATTGCGCCATGCAGAACCCGTTTACGCGGCAACTCGATCCGAAGCGCGTGGGCAGTCACTGGGCCGAGAAGATTGAGCACGCTATCGACGTCGCGACGCAATTCGACGCCGGGCAGACGCGCGACTGGTGCCATCACGTGCAGTACGAGGACCTCGTCAAACATCCTGTCACCACCCTGCGCGCCCTGTATGCACGCTTCGATGCCCGACCCAGCGCGCTGCACGAGCGCCGCGTGGCCACCTGGCTGGCGCAAAAGCCACAGCATGCCGACGGTATTCACGCCTACGACCCGGCCGACTTCGGCTGGACCGAACAATCACTGCGCAACCGATTCAAGACTTACCAGGATCACTATGTAACAACAGCCCAAAACCCACCCGATAGCGACTAACCCCGCCGGGCAGCGCCCGGCAACCGGAGGTGAATAATGTTTAACAATATCCTCAACGCCCCGACATCCAACGCATTGCGAACCTGGCCCGCTGCGCTTTTGCCGCTGACCCTGCTCTGCCTTCCCGGCCAGGCAGCCGTGCTGGAGGAAGTGTTCGTCACCGCGCAAAAACGCACGGAGAACCTGCAGGACACGGCCATGTCTGTCACCGCACTGCAGGGCGAGGCGCTGGAAGCGTTTCGCATCGGCAGCTTCGACGACGTGGCCAAGATCAGTCCCAGCATCACGTTCTCGTCCTACCCCACCTCCAACAACCTGTTGATCATGTACATCCGCGGACAGGGCGTCGGTGACCCCGCGCAGATCACCATTGACGGTTCCGTGGGTGTCTATCAGGACGGCTTCTACCTGTCGCGACCGCAGGGTTCAACCTTCGACCTGGCCGACCTCGAACGCGTGGAGATTCTGCGCGGCCCGCAGGGCACGCTCTACGGGCGCAACACCACCGGCGGCGCCGTCAACCTGATCAGCAAGCGGCCCTCGGGCGAGCTGGGTTTCAAACAGGGCCTGACGTTCGGCAGCCGCGACGAATTCAAGTCGCGCACTGTGCTCGACCTGCCGCGCTGGCACAACGTGGCCGCCAAAGTGTCGATACTGAGCAGCACCATCGACGGTTTCGTGGACAACCCCGGCAACGGGGAAGATTTCGGTCTGGAGGAACAGCTCGCCGGCCGCGTCGACGTGAACTGGGCACTGACCGACGCGCTGACGCTGGACCTGTTATGGGAATCGGGCGACCTCGATTCATCACCCAACTACTACCAGAACCCGGCGTGGAACGGACGCGACATCGTGGTCGACGGCGCAACCAATACCTATCACGCCGACGCGGGTTCGCGTCAGCGACACGCGTACCGCCCCTTCGACCTGCGAAAGAGCCAGACCGAGTACTACACCTACGGCGTCACATTCACATGGGATGTCAGCGAAAACCTCACCGTGAAGTCACTGACCGGTTACCGCGAACTGCAGTGGCGCGCATTCCAGAATTTCGCCGAGGCACTGGGCTTTATCTCCACCACCGACCCGAATTTTTTCCTGCAACCCGTGCCGATCACGTTTGTCTCTGACAACGCGGTAGAGGGCGACCAGTTTTCCCAGGAGATCACGCTGCTGGGCGAATTGCCGGACCTC
>CAYGOX010000061.1:1276-14415 GCA_964351485.1 uncultured Halioglobus sp. | reverse complement strand
GATCGCATTGGGTAAAGTGACATTGAAGTCCTTCTCCAGATCAGCGACCAGGTCTGCATCCTGGGCGATCAACTCGCCCTCGACACCCTCAAACAGGTTCAGGTAGGTGTCATGCACAATGGTAACGGCTTCTTTATTTAACTTCTCGGCATATTTTGCCACCACGCGGTCCAGGCGGTGGGCAACCTCGTCCAGCGCCTCGACTGCATTGTCCGGCCCGCCTTCACGCAGGGCGATTTTTTCCAGCAATCCGCGCGCCTGGTACTGCCCCGCCACTTTCACCGCGCCCAGCGATTGCCACAGCGCGATTTCCAGCCCCGACTGCTCCAGCCGCACTTTCGCCGGGGGCTCCGACTTCTCTATGGCGGTCTTGACCCCGTACAGGCCCTGCCAGATAGACGCGTACAGCGGCACGTAATTCGTTTCAATGGCCGCGTGAAAATCCACCGCCTCCCAATATTCAACCAGGGCGTCCGGACGGGTCGCCGCCAGACCGCCCTGTTCGTAGCGTGCGACCATCGCATCGACCTTCTCAACCAGCCACTTCACCTCCGAGGTGTACTGGTCGATGTTGTCTGACAGGTGATTCACATGATCGCCGACCTCTCCCCCGGCCATCGCCTGGGGCACCAGGAACAGCGAGCAGAAAGCGGCGAGGACCGCACAGCGGCATCGGTGTAATAGAAACTTCATAGGAATTACTCGGTTGCGTAACAGGATGACGACTTCGCGCCAGCGCAAATAATACGCATTCTCAATAACTGGGTAAAGGAGGGGATGATCACCCCGGAATCAGCGTTCCAGGTAGTAAGCCCGGACGCCCTTACTCGCCATTTCTGCGCTCAGCGCCTGAAGCTCGCTGGCCAGGGACGATGAGACCGGAGTGCTGGCGCGGGACGCGCGCGCCGCGGCAGGCATCTGACCGGCAAAAGCCATCCCGATATTGGCCGTGATAGCCAGCTGCTGGCGCCGCGACGTCACCGGCCACGCCGCCGCATCCCGGCGACTGGCAAGGTACTGCAGGGCCAGGGCATCGCCCGTTCGGTTGGCCAGGTAACCCAGCGCCATCAGCGCGGCACTGGCGTCTCCCAGTGCGCCGGGCGAGTTGAGGGCCGCCCGCGACGAGGCAAACTGGGTCAGCCGTGCCACGTCGCTGGCATCGCCGAACATGCCCAGGGCAACTGCGATATTGCCCCAGTAAGGAGCCTCCTCGGGGTCGTTCAGCATCGAGCGCAGGGCCGGCAGTTCGCTGGTTGACCCGATCGCCGCCAGCGCTTTCATCGGTGTCCCGTGTGGGTACACCCTGCGCACCAGTTCCACAACTGACGTCGGCAATGCCTCGGCCTCGTTGACCAGGCCGTCGACCGCGCTGTCGGTATTGACGGGCGCAGTGCTTCGTACAGCCGCGGCAGGCGCGCCCGGCAGGTAGTAGTCGGGGTTGAACTTCTGGATCAGGCTCTGGCATTCAGCCAGTGTGATATTGCGATGGTCCACGCCGAGAGAGGAACGCATCAGGGCACCCGCGTCGTTGCGATGTACAAGACCGGTACTGTGCCCGAACTCGTGTGCCCACAGGACGCCTTCCAGCGCACTGGTGTGGCGGACCACCACAAAGGTATTTCCGGGGATCGGCGCACAGCCGATGATGTTCGGGCCAAAATCGCCGCACCAGTTGATCGCCGAAACGACTTTCGCATAGCCCGGTTGCTGCAACAGCGCCAGAAAGTCTGCCGACCCGTTGATAACGGCGGGACCGGTGTAAGTCTGCACAGGACCGTCCAACACGTAAAACGCGGGCAACGATTGCCCAGCCACTTCGCCAATGCAGGCTACATCGGCGGCCGAATCGGCCTTGTTGACCACCTTACTAAAGCTGGCAAATATCTGGCGCGCCTCGGCGTCGGTGAGCGAGACATCAGGATGACGGGCCACGGAAATATCCGTGATGCAGCCGGTAAGCGCCAGCGCACAGGCCAGCACGCCAAGGCGGCGCAGGAGAGCGGCAAACACACGTGTGAACACGACAGACTCAGACATGCTTTATTTCTACTTCGGGCGACACTTTCTACCACACCGGGATAACAATTGTAGTCGATTGGTCAAAAAGTGTGCGCCAGGGCGAAGTTTGGCCTGAAAACCCGTACACTGCGCAGCGCTGAGCATACCACCGCTCATCACCGGCCCCACCGCAACAGGAACATACCATGAACATCGTTTTCGACCTGGATGGCACGCTGATCGACAGCGCACCGGACATCCAGGCCGCGGCCAACGCCGTGCTCGATCCGCTGGAGGTGGCGCCCCTGACCCTTGAGGAAACCCGCAGCTTTATCGGGGAGGGCTCGGCCGTCTTTATCCGCAAGACGATCGATGCGCGAGAACTTCCGGACTCGCCCCAGGACGTTGAGGCGCTACACCGCCGGTTTCTCGATCACTACCGGCAGGCAGTGGACCGCGCCGTTTTTTACCCCGGCGTGGAATCGGCCCTGACCACCCTGGCCGAACAGGGTCACCGGCTGGGTCTGTGCACCAACAAGCCGGAGACGGCGGCGCGGTCCGTGGTGGCGCACATGCAACTGGAGCGGTGGTTCGACGCGGTTGTCGCGGGCGGCATGTGCAAGCGGCACAAACCGGCCCCGGACATGCTGCTGCACACGATTGAACTACTCGGCGGCGGGCCAACGCTCTACGTGGGAGACAGCGACATCGATGCCCAGACCGCGTGCAACGCGACAACGCCGTTCGCCCTGTTCACCGAAGGCTACCGGAAAGCGCCGATCGAGGAATTGCCACACGACTGGTCATTTGCCGACTTTGGCGAACTGCACGACATTGTGCGCGAGGCTTCGCGCGGGGCGTGAGATCGGCTCAACCGCCAATCGTCGCGCGCCAGCGCCCTTCACGGAAAGAATTGAGCAGTGTTTTCGCCCTGCCCTCATCGAGTTCGGAAAAGCAGCCGCCGGACAGAAAAAAATCGTTGAGCCCCTCGATCTTTGCCAGGTCCTGACGGGTTGCGCGGGCAAGGCCCATGCTCCAGTCGGCGAAATCGCGCGCAGCGATACGCTCGTTAATCAGCTTGGTCACCTTCGCGTGCCGGGAATCGCCACTGATCTTCTCGTAGAGCGCATCCACAACGGCGGCCTCGCCCTCGAGTATCTGGAAAAAGGAACCTCTATGATGCAAAAGCATGCCGGTCACGTTCAGCGCCCGGTTGTTTGTTTTCGCAACATCCAGCAGTGCTTCCAGTTCCTCCACAGAAAATTCACGGGTGGATGCGCTGACATAGATGCAATGAACGAGATCGTGTGCTTGCTCGCTGGGATCAACTGGCGCCATCGGGAACCTCGCTGGGGGCACGGACCTGATGGCATTCTGGCCAACCCGGCGCAGCCTGACAAGTCAATCGGGCTCAGGCAGCCCCCGCGCAGTATTCCCGCCATCCTCCCCGACGAATTTCGTGCGCACCGGCCAGGCCATAGGCTTCACAGATAAAGCCGCTCACCTCGCTGCCGTCAGCCAGCAACACCCGGCCAATACCCAGGGGACCGGGGATTCCCGCGACAAAACTGCCGAAGTTTTCCGCCGGCACACGCCACACCTCACCGGGAACCGCCCGCCCCTGCGCGGGGTCTCGGCTGAGCCCGGGTCGCTCGACGGCACCACCGGGCAGCGCATAGAGCCTGTATTCCGCAGCGGTTTCAACACTCGCTACGCGCCGGGCACCGCGTTCGGTCAGCTGCCAGTTAAGCCCCATACCCTCAAGGTGGGCACCGCAAACAAAGACCTCGATATCGCGGTTGTCTGTCACGCGTTCGAGCGCCACCGTCGGTTTCGGCAGACCCGTCGCGCCCTGCGGCAGGACAAACAGCGTCTCGAGGTAGCGCGCGAGTGACAACAACCGGCGATCATTGAAAACCTGGCCCACCAGTGTGATCCCGAAGGGCAGCCCGTTGCTCGCCATCTGCGTGGGCACCGCGACAGAGGCGTAATCGAGCAGGTTCATGAAGTTGGTGTAGTAGCCTAGCTGACTGTTGTACTGCACCGGTTCTGCCAGCATTTCGTCGATGGTAAAACACCTGCCGGCCGTGGGCGTCAGCAGGCAATCAAGTTCTTGAAGTTGCGCGTCGCATTGCTGCTTTAACGCGCGCAGTTGATACTGCGCCAGGAACAAATCCGTGGCAGCCGGTTTGCTGCCCTGCTCCACGATCTGGCGCACCACCGGGAACATTGCATCGGGCTGTTCGTCAATCAATGGCCGGGTGGCAAGGTAACGCTCCGCAACCCACGGCCCCTCGTAGAGCAACTTCGCCGCGGCATCAAACGGTGCGAAGTCGATCTCGACCAGTTCGACAGGCTGCTCGCGCAGGACGGCTAACGTCTCGCGATATGCATCGGCATAGGCCTGGTCACCAAAAAAACAGAGCTGGTCGTCGCGCAGCACGCCAATGCGTTGCGGTGGCTGGTGCTCGCCAAAGGTCGACGCCCGGTTGTGGTGTGGGTTGTGACGGCTGTAGGCATCGGCCGGATCGTAGCCCTCGGCCGCAGCCAGGACACTCGCCGCATCGACGCTCGTGCTCGCAAAGATCGTCATGCAATCGAGACTGCGGCAGGCCGGCAACATGCCCGTGGCGGGCAGTAAACCAAGTGAGGGCTTCAGCCCCACCAGATTATTGAAGCACGCCGGGACACGCCCCGAGCCCGCCGTGTCAGTGCCCAGGCTGAAACTGGCCAACCCCAGCGCAACTGCCACGGCAGAGCCGGAACTGGAACCGCCACTGATATAGTCCGGGTCGAAAGCGTTGTGACACGGACCCCAGGGCGAACGCGTGCCGTTGAGGCCAGTGGCAAACTGGTCGAGGTTGGTTTTTCCCACCGGCACGGCGCCGGCGTCAATGAGTCTCTCTACGACCGTCGCCGACGCCTGCGGCACGTGCCGAAACGCCTCGCAACCTGCCGTGGTAGGAATGCCGGCGAGGTCGATATTGTCCTTGATGGCAAAGGGCACACCCCACAGCGGGCAATGCGCCGGATCGAGCGTTTCGAGACGCGCCAGATACGGCGCGAGCTCCTGCTCGGACAACAGGTGTATCCAGATGTTGTGCATCTGGTAGTGCGATGCGCGCTCGCGGATTGACGCCAGCACCGCCGCCGGGGTCACCTGTCCGCTGCGATACGCTTCGCGCAGTGCGTCTATGGCAAGATCGATATTGCCGTCCATACCTAGTTCTCCTCGATCACAACCAGCGCCTGCCCGGCGCTGACGCGTTGACCCGCACCGAGCAGCAGCTGGGTGACCGTGCCACTGGCCGTGGCCGGCAGGGGAATTTCCATTTTCATACTCTCCAGAATCATCAGTGGCTGGCCCGCCTCAACGCGTTGTCCTTCTCTCACCTCAACCTGCCAGACGCTGCCCGACACCGGGCTGTCACACACGACGGCATCTTCCGGCCAGCTCGCTTCGACGGTTTCAACCGCGTCCTGCTCTTGTTCATAATTGAACTGTCCCTGTTCGTGCCAGCGCGCCAGCTCGGCCTCGAAGGCGCGCTGACGCAGTGCGCTGAAGGCCTCGATCTGCGCTGCATTGTCAGCGAGCAACGCGTTGTAATCAGACAGGCGAAATTCACCGTGCTCTATTTGCAGCGGGTACTGCCCCAGGACAAAGTCCTCGCGGATCGTCTCGAGGTCATCGTGGGTGACCTCGTAGAAACGGATCTGGTCAAAGAAGCGCAACAGCCAGGGCTGCTCGAACTCGGCCGTTTTGCGATAGCGATTCCACATCTGCAACGTCCGACCGACAAACTGGTACCCGCCCGGGCCCTCCATGCCGTAGACGCACAGGTAGGAACCGCCGATCCCCACGGAGTTCTCCGCCGTCCACGTGCGCGCCGGGTTGTACTTGGTGGTTACCAGACGATGACTCGGGTCGACCGGCGTCGCGACCGGGGCACCGAGGTACACGTCGCCCAGGCCCATCACGAGATAGGAGGCGTCAAAGACAATCGATTTGACCGCGTCGATACTGTCCAGGCCATTGATGCGCCGGATAAACTCGAGATTGCTCGGTGACCACGGCGCATTCTTGCGCACCGACTGGTCGTATTTTTCGATGGCCAGCCGGCAGGCCTCGTCATCCCACGACAACGGGAGATGGACAGTCCGCGAGGGCACGCTGATCTCGTCGAGCTTTTCATCCAGCACAGTCTCGGCTTCTTTCAGGTGCCGCAGGAGGTCGCCGAGCGTTACCTGCTGACTGTCGTAGTGCACCTGCAGCGAGCGAATGCCCGGGGTAAGTTCGGCGACGCCCGCCAGCGGATGCTGCAGCAACCACTCGCGCAGGGCATGGGCGCGAAACCGCAGTGAAATATCCAGAACCTGCTCACCGTATTCGACCAGCACAAAGTGATCGCCGGCCGCGCGATAGACGACCTCGACATTGCCGTTCTCAGGCGGCAGCCGATCCAGCACCGGGCTGGTCGGCACCACGGACGGCACCTCGCCCGGCGGATCGTCCAGCTGAGCAATCGTCCGCTGCTGAGCGGCCTCCAGTGCCACCGCGTCCTCTATAGCGATCGGCACGAAGCGCAATGTGTCGCCCGCGCGCAACTGCCCGATTTTCCAGAGATCGGCCTGAATCACCGTGGCCGGGCAGACAAAACCACCCAGCGATGGACCGTCCGGCCCGAGAATAACCGGCATATCCCCGGTAAAGTCCACCGTACCGAAGGCGTACGCGTTGTCGTGAATGTTCGAGGGGTGCAAACCTGCCTCCCCCCCGTCAGCGCGTGCCCAGACCGGTTTCGGACCGATCAGCCTCACGCCGGTGCGGCTCGAGTTGTAGTGCACCTCCCAGTCCGTCGCAAAAAACTGCGCGATGTCGTCATCGGTAAAAAAGTCGGGGGCTCCGTGAGGCCCGTAAATCACGCGCAACTGCCACTGTCGGTCGATCCGGGGGATCAATGCCTGCGGCAGCTCACGCCCTCTCACCGGCGCCAGCTCGCCGGGCACGAGCACATCACCGGTACGCAAGGCGCGCCCGTTGTGGCCACCGAACTGGCCGAGGCTGAAGGTCGACCGTGAACCGAGGTACAGCGGGCATTCAAGACCGCCGAGAATACACAGATAACTGCGCGAGCCGGTCTCGGCGATACGGCCCATCCGGAGCACCTGGCCGGCTCCCACAGTAATGACCTGCCAGTGCCCGACGGGCTCGTCATCCAGTTGCGCGTCGATGGGGGCGCCCGCAATCACGACCTGGCAATCTCTGGAGAAGCGCAGGGTCGGCCCCTGCAGGGTGATCTCAAGCCCCGCCGCATCCTCAGGGTTATCCAGCAGGCGATTGGCAAGTTGAAAGGAATAGCTGTCGAACGGGCCCGAGGGCGGGACCCCCACGTGCCAGTAACCGCGCCGGCCCGGGTAATCCTGGATCGTGGTCTGCGTACCCGGCTGCACCACATCGATCCGCGCGGGGCTGTACGGAAAATCATCGAGATAGCGGGTGGTCACCCGGCCGTCCTGTACCACTGCGTCGCGCATGAGTCGCCGCAGATAATCGACGTTGTTCTGGCTTCCGTACAGTTGAGTGTCATCCAGTGCGTCAATCAGGCGCGACAGCGCCTCGCCGCGATCCGCACCGTGCGCTATGAGCTTGGCCAGCATAGGGTCGAAGTACGGCGAGACCTCAACCCCCGCCTCGACCCAGGTGTCCACGCGCAGTCCGTCCTGCGCGGGAAAGTCGACCGCCGTCAGCAGTCCCGGGCAGGGCTGGAACTCGAGGTAGGGATCCTCGGCGTACAGCCTGACCTGCACCGCGTGACCCTGCGGACGCAGCGTCCGACGCATCGTATCCAGATCAAAAGGCTGCCCTGCCGCCAGCTCCACCATCCAGCGCACCAGATCGACATCGAACACCCTCTCTGTCACCCCGTGCTCTACCTGCAGACGCGTGTTCACTTCGAGGAAGTAGAACGCACCGGTGTCCGCATCGACAATGAATTCCACGGTCCCGGCATTGCGGTAATTAACACTGGCGAGCAATCGCTCGGCGGTGCGGTGCAGTTGTTCGCGGGTTGTATCGTCCAGGTGAGGCGCGGGACACTCCTCTACCACTTTCTGGTTGCGCCGCTGACTGGAACAATCGCGCTCGCCCAGCGCCAGCGCACCGCCCTGTCCATCTCCGAAGACCTGCACTTCGATGTGTCGCGCCCGGGCAATAAATTTTTCGATAAAGACGCCGTCATCGGCGAAGTTGTTCGCCCCGAGACGTTTGACGCTGTCGTACGCCGCATCGACATCGGCCTGGTCGTGACAGAGTTGCATGCCGATGCCACCACCACCGGCTGTACTCTTGAGCATCACGGGGTAACCGATAGCCGCGGCGGCTTCGCGACTTTCCTCAAGACTCTGCAACAGGTCGGTACCCGGAGACAGCGGCACCTGCGCCGCCAGCGCGAGTTCGCGCGCCTTGTGCTTCAGACCGAACAGCTCGATCTGTCGCGCGGTCGGCCCGATAAAGGCAATACCCGCCGCCGCGCAGGCCCGCTCAAAGGCGGCGTTTTCACTCAGAAAACCGTAGCCGGGATGGATCGCCTCGGCCCCACACTCGCGGGCAACGGCTAGAATCTTCTCGGCATCCAGGTACGTTTGCGCGGCCGCACCGCTGCCAAGGCACACGGCCTCGTCCGCATCGCGCACATGCAGACTCTCGCGATCACTCTCGGCGTAGACCGCCACCGAGGCGATATTCATCGCGCGCAGCGTGCGGATAATACGGGTCGCTATTGCGCCCCGGTTGGCAATCAGGATTTTGCTAAACATGCTCCACGTATGCCGGGCCGTCCCGGTTGAATACTCCACTGCGAGTCGTCCCGCAGGGCTGGCGGAGTTAGTCCCAGCTCAACACTTCTACCGGCGTGGGGTTGTAGCCGTTACACGGATTATTCAGCTGGGGACAATTCGACATCAGAATCAACACGTCCATCTCGGCTGTGAGTTCGACGTATTTGCCCGGCGCGGAAATACCGTCTTCAAACGTCAGGGCACCGGCCGGCGTCACCGGCACATTCATAAAAAAGTTGATGTTGTGACCGATATCGCGCTTGTCGATCCCGTACTCAGGATGTTCGGCAATCGCCAGCATCCAGCTGTCGCGACAGGCGTGCATGCAGCGTTTCTCCAGGTCATAGCGCACGGTATTGCTCTCGGTCGCGCAGGCACCGCCGAGCGTATCGTGGCGACCACAGGTGTCGGCCACAATCCGCAGCATGGGCCTGTTGAGGGTCGAGCGCAGTGTCGAGCCCGTCGTGAGATACAGGCTGCCCTGTTCACGAATCGTGTCGGTGGCACTGTAGCGCTCGGCCGGATCTTCGGCGTTAAAAAACAGGGTGTCGGCGGCCTGGTTGCCCTCGAGATCGAGGATTCGCACTGTCGCGCCGGCCGCCAGCCTCCCGAGGTAGTAATCACCGGCGCCAACAATCGTCCGGCGCGTGGCATCCTCGGCCTGTAATTTGCTCTGGATCATCACGCGCACTCCGCGCCCAGGTGATACAACGCGTTGTTGGCAAAACCGCGTTCATTTTCGGCACAGTAGTGGCGACAGTAGTCGCCCTCCCCCACCGGTTGCGCCACACCCAACTCCAGCCTGATATTGCCGCGCGGATAGTGAGGCGCGGCATTGAGCGGATGCGGACAGGTATGCAGAACCACCAGGGTGTCCATTTCCACACGCAGGCAAACCTGTGCGCCGGGCGCGCTGTGACCGGCCGCGAGCGTAAGCGCCCCGTCGCCATCCACCTCCAGCTTGCTGAACCAGTTGATGTTGGCCGCCATATCGGCAGCCGTCATACCGTATTTGGCCAGTTCCACGAGAAAAGCATCGTAGCCGTTCTGGTGCCAGTCATTGCCGTCGCGCTGGTAATCACGCGCACCCCATTGCTGCGTCACGTGCGTGGCGTGACTGTTGCCGGCGATCGTCTCATGCCAGCCCAGTGAATCCTCGACGATGGAAGCAAAGACGCGGCCCATGTCGGAATAAAGGCAATGGCCCCGGTGCAGTTTGAACGTGTGCTGGCACTTTAAGGTATCCGGCGCGTTATAGCGCTCCAGCAAGTTGTCGGGGTTGTAGAACAGCATGCCCACGTTCGCCCCACCGTCGACATCGGTAAGGCGCAGCACAGTGCCCCGGTGCAGGCGCAGCGACCAGTGCGCGCCAGATGGCAGAGTCGTCGTGTAATCAATGGATCGAATGTAGTCGCTCATAGCGCTTCCACTCCTGGCTGGACAATTGGTTCCGGCGCGGGGCGCAGGTTGTCGTCAATCTCGCGATAGAGAGCATCGCTGACGCGCCCGACCGGCAGGTCGTAGGTGATGCCCGCGCCGTACCGGCCGGGCGCATGGGGATCGTTGCGCAACTTGTCGAACACCCACAGACGGGTGCCGAGGTAAAAGCCCTCTTTAAGATCGTGGGTCACCATGAAGATCGTCAGGCCGTGTTCCTGCCACAGCCGCAGCACCAGTTCGTGCATGTCGCTGCGTATGCCCGGATCGAGTGCACCGAAAGGTTCGTCGAGCAACAGTATCCTGGGTTTTCCCAGCAAAGCCTGGGCAATGGCCAGGCGCTGCTTCATCCCACCGGACAACTCGTGCGGATACTTGTCCATGGCATGGCCCAGACCGACCTGCTCAAGCAGTTCGCGGGCCTCCTCCCGCGCTTCGCGGCGTGCACGACCGAACAGGTAACCGGTGATGCCGCGTCGTTCGAAAGCCCGCGCCGCCACCACGTTCTCCAGCACACTCATGTGCGGAAACACCGAGTACTGCTGGAACACGATGCCGCGATCCGGCCCCGGTTCGGTGGCAATGGGCGCTCCGTCGAGAAGCAACTCACCACGCGTGGGCTGGACCGTGCCGAGCAACATGTTCAGGAATGTACTCTTGCCGCAGCCGGATGCGCCGACCAGCGTCACGAATTCCCCCTCGCACACGCTGATGTCGATATTTTCCAGCACCACCGTGTCGTCGTAGGACTTCCAGAGCTTGTTGATCTGGATCATGGGTGTTGTCGCGGCCTGTTCGGTCATTACGCCGTCCCGTCGTTATGCCACGGGTAGAGCCAGCGGCTCAGGTAGCGCAGCGCCTGGTCGATAGCGAACGCCAGGAAAGTGATCCAGGCAACATAGGGCAGGATGACATCCATCGCCATATAGCGGCGCACCAGGAATATCCGGTACCCCAGTCCGTCAGTCGAAGCGACGGCCTCGGCTGCAATAAGGAACAACCAACCGGCGCCGAGCGAGAGTCGCACGGCATCAAACAGTTTCGGCATCACCTGCGGCAACACCACGCGCAACACGATCTGCGAACTGTTCGCGCCCAGGGTCTGCGCCTTCACCAGTTGTTCGCGTGGAATCTCCTGGCTGCGACGCTGAATATCGCGGGCGATAAACGGAGTAATGCCGATGGCAATCAGGACAACCTTGGACAATTCACCCAGGCCGAACACGATGAACAGCACCGGCAGGATCGCCAGCGGTGGAATCAACGACACAACAGTCAGCAGCGGGGCCAGTGTCGCTGCCACCATGGGCAGGACACCGGTCAGAATTCCGATCACCAGCCCGATCACTGCGGCGATCAACACGCCCAGCCCGAGGCGGGTGAGACTGCTCAGCGTATCCTGCCAGAACAGGTATTCCCCCGTGCGGCGACTCGGTTCGAGCGCCATCCGCTCCAGCGCGTCGCCCATCTGGGCGAAACCCGGCAGCAGCTTGTCGTTGGGATTCGCTTCGAGCCTCGCGTCCGAACTTACCACGTACAGCACCAGCAGCAGCGCGAAGGGCAGCAGCGCCAGGAACAGTTTCCAGGGCCCGCTCGGGTGACGATTGATAAACTTTTTCATGGCTTGGCGCTTCTAGCTTCTACAAGAAGGACGGACCTGGCTGCGGGCCCGCAAGCCCGCAGCGCTCAGGTCGCTAGAGCTTGCCCTCGGCGGCCATTTGCATGTAGGTGGGATCGAAGCGGAACTTCACGTTGCCCTTGTCGCCAAACACGCCAGCGGGCATCTCGATACCGATAAACCCGGCATCGGGCGCACCGTCACCCAACAGGCCGTGCTTGAACGAGAACTTCGCCACGTTTTCCATCGTGCTGACCAGGGTCTCGCTGTTGGTCAGCGCCAGGGCCTCAGCGGGGGTGTAGAACATCTCTGTGCTGGCCAGTTGCGCCTCGTAGCCGGCAAGGTCCGTTCCAGAGGCCTCAGCCATGTAAGTCTTGGCCTCGGTAGCCGCCTTGCCAGTACCGCTCATGATACTCATGATCTCGTACCAGGCACCCACCAGGGCCTTGCCCAGTTTCGGGTTCGCCGCGAGAGTCTCTGTGTTGATCACCAGCAGGTCGATGATTTCGCCGGGAATCTGCGAGGAATCAAACACCTTGTTGCTATTGGGCATCGCCTCGATTTCGCTCAGCAGCGGATTCCACGTCGCCACCGCGGTGACTTCATCGGTACCGTAGACAGCGACCATGTCGGCATCGGAGGTGTTGACCACCGTGAGGTCTTTTTCGCTGAGGCCGACACTCTCAAGGCCGCGCGCCAGCAGGTAGTGGGACACACTCAGCTCGACGAGGTTAACGTTCTGGCCCTTGATGTCTGCCAGAGATTTTTTCCCCTTGAGCACAATACCGTCGTTACCGTTGGAAAAGTCCCCCACGACCAGCGCGGTGCTGTCGACGCCGCCAGCGGCGGGAATTGTCAGCGCGTCCATGTTGGTCATGGTGCACGCGTCGAACTCACCGGCGGTGTACTGGTTAATGGATTCGATATAGTCGTTGATCTGTACCACGTCGATGTCGATGTCGTACTTGTCCGCCCACTTGTCGACAATGTCCTGCTCCGCGCCGTAGGCCCAGGGCATCCATCCCACGTAGATCGACCAGCAGATCTTGAAGCTGTCGGACGCGTGTGTGAACGATGATAGTGATACTGCGAACAGGAATGCTGCAATGCGTTTCATGGATAGCCCTCTCTCGGATGCCAGTTACACGAAGTACCCTCGACGCGCAGGTCAAGTCAGTCTCCCGGGCTTTTGTCCCGCCGTGTAACCTGTGCCTTTCGAGAAAGGTGGAGGTCGAATGCTATCGGACCA
>CAYGOX010000061.1:0-1266 GCA_964351485.1 uncultured Halioglobus sp. | reverse complement strand
GAATTGTTTTGCCCTGTTCTTCGAGGGTACGTCTCTACTAAAGCGAATCCCTTGCCAACATCTGTAAACGCTTTAGTTTCATGGGCTTAAGACCGGCGCTCGGATACAACGCACCTGCGATGGGCGCTGATGCGCACCATGAGTGCGCAAAGCCTGCTCCATGCGCACCATGGTGGGGCGAAAACCGTCTACAGAATTGGTGATGCCTGCCCTCGGGCAGGGCTAGAGGTGCTTTGGCCGAAGGAAAGCGGCTAAGGCGAAAGGGGTCTGTGCAAGGTCGCTCCAGGCCCCGCCTGCCCGGGCCTTCAGCTGGGCGTAACCGCAGGTGGGAATATTGTGCAGATCGCTATCACTGAGTGAGTTGCAAAAATCCGTCAACGCAGGGTTGTGACCAACCAGCATTACATCGGTTAGCGACTCCGGCAGCGCGCGACACCAGGCATAAAGATCGTCGCTGCTGAAAGTGTAGAGGTCTTCGACTACCGTCCAGGTGATGTCCTGTGCCGGCAGGGCTTGTGCAATTAATTCAACCGTCGACCGTGCTCGTTGAGCCGGACTACAGAAGACTGCTTCAAAGGTGCAGCCGGCCGCGACGAGGTGCGGGGCCATGCGCGCGCAGGCGGCGATGCCACGTCCATTCAGCGGTCGGTCGATATCCACCAGTGACGCATCGTCCCAGCTCGATTTCGCGTGTCGTAGCAGGTGAAGTGTTTTGGCAGGCATGCTTCACAGGGGCCCAAAATCGACCCGCTGTCCAAATATCCAATAGACCTCAAGTCTAGTCGAGGCCCCCTCGGCGAACCAGCCTCAGAAGCGCCAGGGCCAGAAGCACCAGCGCAAGTCCGCCCGGCTGCGGAATGGTGTCGGCATCCGCCGAAGCATAGATCACATTGTCGAGGCCAAAACCATCGCTTTGAAACGCTACCGACACGAACTGGATCACCGAGAATGGGATAACCGAGCTGAAACCGAAAAACCTCACCGAGGCGCCCCGCGTGACTGGCGCTGATATGGCCTGGCCGTCCACCAGTATCTCACCGCGGTTGAAGTTGTCATTGTACCCGGCAAAGTCTGCACCAAAGGCAAGTATCGGCGAATCGAAAACGAACGCGAAGCTCGCGTTGATACCGGTAAATGCGTGGATGTTGGTCGTGCCGTCGACATTCGCGGCGCCGAACAACAGCGGCTGCAGGTCAATAAAGTTACGGTCAAACTGACCCGTTCCGGAGCCGACAAGCGAAAACGGCCCTAGATCAAGCGGCGCGG
>CAYGOX010000060.1:5740-14423 GCA_964351485.1 uncultured Halioglobus sp. | reverse complement strand
CACCGGGGCAAGACCTTTGTGCTGATGTTGGGGGGCGACGTCACGACCAGCGAAAACTTCCCGACCATCATCCACGACATCGCCCTGCTGCGCAGCCTCGGCGTGCAGTTGGTATTGATCCACGGTTCGCGCGCGCAGATCGACCAGCGCATGCAATCCGCAGGATTACAGAGCCACATTGAGAACGGCATCCGCATTACCGACAGCGCTGCGCTGGAACATGTAAAAGACGCCGCCGGTTCGCTGCGCGCGCAGATCGAGGCGCTGCTGTCCATGGGTCTGCCGAATTCTCCCATGCAGGGCGCACGCATCCGCGTGTGCTCGGGCAATTTCGTCACCGCCAAGCCGCTCGGCGTGGTCAACGGTATCGACTACCAGCACACCGGCAAGGTGCGCCGGGTCGATGTCGACGGCGTGCGGCAACAACTCGGGGCCGGCTCGATCGTCCTGCAGTCACCGCTGGGCTACTCCCCCACCGGCGAAATTTTCAATCTCGCTCTGGAAGACATCGCGGTCCACTACGCTTCCGCGATCGGCGCGGACAAGCTCATCCTGCTGGGCAAGGCCGCCGGCATACTCGACGCACAGGGAGAGCTTGTGCGGCAGTGCGCGGTGAGCCGTATCGGGCAGTTGGGCGTGGCCGACGAAGAACAGGCCGGTCTGCTCGCGACCGCCGAGCGCGCCTGCCGCGCCGGTGTTCCGCGGTGCCAGATTATCAGCTACGAGGACGACTGCGCCCTGCTCGAGGAACTGTTCACCCACGACGGCAGCGGCACGCTGGTGTCCAACGACGACTACGAGCAGTCCCGCCAGGCAACCATCGACGACGTCGGCGGCATCCTGGAACTGATCGAGCCGCTCGAGGCACAGGGCATCCTGGTCAAGCGCTCGCGCGAACTGCTCGAAACCGAAATCGGGCAGTTCCGCCTGCTCGAGCGCGACGGCCGGATCATCGCCTGCGCCGCGCTCTACCCGTTCACCGAGGATGCCTGCGGCGAGATCGCCTGCATCGTGTCCCACCCGGACTACCGCGGCGGCCAGCGCGGCCAGAGGCTGCTCGGCGAACTCGAAAACGAGGCGCGCCGGCTCGGCCTGGACCGCGTGTTCGTGCTGACCACACAGACTGCCCACTGGTTCCTGGAACAGGGCTTCGCCGAGTCCGGTCGCGACGACCTGCCCTCGCGCAAGCTCGGGCTGTACAACCTGCAGCGGAACTCGAAGGTTTTCTTCAAGGCCCTGTGAGCCGCCGGGTGAAGCGGTAAATTTATTCTTCCGAGGTTCAGCGAACTCACGGCTGGAAGGGTGCCCGGGGCTGGCGCAGGTTTGCTTTGCCGGCGGGCTGCTGCGCAACTCGACAAAATTTGCTGCGCAAATTTTCGGACTCGAACAGTGCTCGCAGAAAGCCCCCGCCGGCAAAGCAAACCTCAACGCGCCTTTACGCCCCGGGCACCCTTCCAGCCGCGAGCTCGCAGGCCTTCCCAAGATTTAACAATCTGCCCCTTCTCCTCGACACGAATAGCAGCGAAACGCGCCCGAAATTGCTATCCTTGCCGGCCGACTTCAGCGTCACATGCCAACCAGCAAGGAAAGAACGATGCCAGATCTGCGTTCCAAGACATCGACCCACGGCCGCAACATGGCCGGTGCGCGCGCGCTGTGGCGCGCCACGGGGATGACCGACAGCGATTTCCAGAAACCGATTATCGCCGTGGTCAATTCCTTCACGCAGTTCGTACCGGGGCACGTGCACCTGAAAGACCTGGGGCAGCTGGTGGCGCGCGAGATCGAGGCGGCCGGCGGTGTCGCCAAGGAATTCAACACCATCGCGGTCGACGACGGCATCGCCATGGGCCACGACGGCATGCTCTACAGCCTGCCTTCACGCGACATCATCACCGATTCGGTGGAGTACATGGTCAATGCGCACTGCGCCGATGCGATGGTCTGCATTTCCAACTGCGACAAGATCACGCCGGGAATGCTGAACGCGGCCATGCGCCTGAATATCCCGGCGGTGTTCGTCTCGGGTGGCCCGATGGAGGCCGGCAAGACAAAACTGTCCGAGCACAAACTCGACCTTGTCGACGCCATGGTTGTGGCGGTGGACGACAGCGCGGACGATGCGACGGTCGCCGAGTACGAGCGCTCCGCGTGCCCAACCTGCGGCTCCTGCTCGGGCATGTTCACCGCGAACTCCATGAACTGCCTCACCGAGGCCCTGGGCCTGTCCCTGCCTGGCAACGACTCAACGCTCGCAACGCACGCCGACCGCGAACAACTGTTCTTGCGCGCCGGGAGGTTGGTCGTCGATTTGTGCACGCGCTACTACGAGCAGGACGACGAATCTGTTCTGCCGCGCAACATCGGCAATTTCGAGGCGTTTGAAAATGCGATGACGCTGGATATCTCGATGGGCGGCTCGACCAACACCATCCTGCACCTGCTTGCCGCTGCGCAGGAAGCGGGCCTGGATTTCACCCAGAAGGATATCGACCGTCTCTCGCGCAAGGTACCGCAGCTGTGCAAGGTGGCCCCGAGCACGCCGAAATATCACATGGAAGACGTGCACCGTGCCGGCGGCATCATGGCCATCCTGGGCGAGCTCGATCGCGCCGGTCTCATTCACCGCAGGTCACCGACCGTGCACAGTCCGACCATTGGCGATGCGATCGACAAGTGGGACATCATGCGCACGGATAATGCCGAGGTGCGCACTCTCTACAAAGCGGGGCCCGCAGGCATTCCGACACAAACCGCGTTCAGCCAGGATACGCGCTGGCCGAGCCTGGACACCGATCGGGAAAACGGGTGTATCCGCTCGGTGGAACATGCGTTCTCCTCCGACGGCGGCCTGGCGATTCTTTACGGCAACATTGCCGAGGATGGCTGCGTGGTGAAAACCGCGGGCGTCGACGAATCCATTCACGTATTTTCCGGCCCGGCATTCGTCTGCGAAAGCCAGGAAGCCGCCGTGCAGGCGATTCTCAACGACGAGGTAAAGGCCGGCGATGTCGTGGTCGTGCGCTACGAGGGTCCGCGCGGCGGGCCCGGCATGCAGGAAATGCTCTACCCGACCAGCTACATCAAGTCCAAGGGCCTTGGCGCCAAGTGCGCCCTGCTCACCGACGGGCGTTTTTCCGGCGGTACCTCGGGGCTTTCCATCGGGCATGTCTCACCCGAGGCCGCGGGTGGCGGCGCCATCGCCTTGATCGAGCACGGGGATATCGTTGAGATCGATATTCCAAAACGTACCCTGAATGTCGCGGTGAGCGACGATGAGCTGGCCAGCCGCAGGGCGGCGATGGAGGCAAAGGGCAGCGCCGCGTGGAAGCCCGCGCAGCCGCGGCCGCGCAAGGTTTCCACCGCACTCAAGGTCTACGCCAGCATGGTGACGAGCGCCGACAAGGGCGCGGTCAGGGACGTCTCGCTGCTCGACTAGTGCCGCACTAGAACCACTTCAGTTTGCGGAAGACCACAACCTGCAGGGTCACTATGACGATCAACATGCTGCAAAACACCATGAATGCGCTGTCGTTGTCCGCGCCGGGTATGCCGCCGACGTTTATGCCCAGCAGACCGGTGAGAAAGCCCAGTGGCAGGAACAGGGCGGCGATAACTGACAGAACGTACATGTTCTTGTTCAGCCGGTCGGCGAGGATGTTGGCGATTTCATCCTTGACGATCTGGGCGCGCTCGCGAATGGCGTCGAGATCTTCCACGTAACGCGTCACGTTGATCCAGCTCTCGTGCAGCTGCCGCTTGTGTGATTCGTCCAGGCACTCCAGCTCGGACAGGCGCAGCTTGGAAATTTCATCGCGCTGTGGCGCCATGTAGCGCCGGAACAGGATCGCCTTCTTTCTCACACTGACAATCTTCTCTCGCAGCACAGTGGTCGCCACCTCCTGCACCTGCTCCTCGATATCGTCGGTGGCCTCGCTCAGCTCGGTCAGCACCGGCTCCATCTGGTCGAACAGGCGCGATGTGAGCTGCGCGATAAAATGGCCCGCATTGCGCGGACCCTTGCCGGCGAGAATACGTTTTTCCATTTCACGTACCACGCGCAGCGGCCTGCGCTGCAGGCTGATCACGCGCTTGCCGTCAAACCACAAACGTATCGACACCATGTCCTCGTGGGCCGACTGCTTGTTGAAGTTCATGCCGCGCAGGATTAACAGCGCACCGTCGTTGATCTCCAGCAGTCGTGGACGGGTCTCCTCCTGCAGCAGGGCCTGAATGATGAACGGGTCGAGGTAATCGACCTCCTTCTCCAGCCATCCCCGGGTAGCCGGGTTGGTCACGTCCAGATGAACCCAGGCGAACCGGTCGCCGTGAACTTCGTCCGAGACCGCATCGCCAGTCAGTGCCTGGCCGCCTCCCTTGCCGTCGAAAACGTAGGCCAGGATGATCTGTTCGTTCATCGGATGCTCCTGCGCATAAGTCAGTGTGGGCACTTCTGTCGACCAGTATACCCCCCGACTGCGGTCCGCTTCCCTTTACCGGGCGCCCGCTTGCATTTTTGCCATTTATTTTTGTCAGTAAAGCACAGCGCCCAGACTACTATTCGCGCATGGAAATTACACTCGATACCGCCGCCCTCTACCAGTGGTTCGGCGAGAACGCCATTCAGCTGACTATTACTCTAGCGGTGATTACCGTGTATGCGGTACTCGACCGTATCAGTACGCCCCGGCTGGAGCAGAGCGTCGACCAGGGCCGCTTCAAGGAAGGTGCCTCGACCAAGGCCATTCGCGTTGCGCGAGCTATTACCGGCCTGGTCGGGCTGCTGATCCTGGTCGCCGTCTGGGGCATCCAGTTTCACTCGGTCATTATTTTTGCAACCACCACCGTGACGCTGCTGGGTGTGGCGTTCTTTGCCAGCTGGTCACTGTTGAGCAATGTCACGGCTTACTTCGTGATTCTCGCGCACCCCTCGTTTCGTCGGGGCAATTTTGTGCGCGTGTTTGAAAATGACAATTATGCCGAAGGCTACATCTCGGAACTGACCCTGTTCAACACGCGGCTGGTGACCGAGAACCGCGAGGTGATTATCTATCCCAACAACCTGTTGTTGGGCCGCCCGGCGCTGGTGAATCCGCGCGGGCGACTGCGCGGCGTCGGCAAGTTACCGCCCTACTCCGGCGACCCCGTCGACTGAGCCGAGAGTTTCTGCAGATCATCGCGCAGCTGCGCCAATCGCTTCGCCAGGTGGGTTTTCTGTCGCGGTGTCAGTGACGCGTGCAGTCGGGCAAGCGCTGTTTGCAGCACGCCGGTATTGTGCTCGAGCAATTCCCGGTAGAGTGCCGGCGCGTTGTCCGGCCGTGCCGCGACCGCTTCGCGTGTTCGCTCCTGCCACCCCTCATCGCGCTGCAGCAACGCTTCCAGCGTGGTGAACCACTGGGCCTGCTCCGCCAGCCAGGCCGTATCGGAGCGTCGCAGCTGCGCGCTGTCCGCTTCCAGGGCGCGGCGCTGCGTTTTTGAAATTCGCCCGACGTAGTCGATCACGGTGTCGCGAAGGTTTTCGTAACTGTCCTCGTAGTATTGCGCGTCGCTGCGTGACAGATACTTGTCGCGATACGTCTCGTGCTGCTTCCACAGTGCCTGGATGAGATCATCCACCTGTTTATCCGTCAGCGACTCGCCCAGCGCCAGCATCCACGCCAGGCCCCTGGACTCGGTGCGCAGCCATGCACTGCGCGCTTCGGTCGCGATCCGCCCCAGGTCGGTAACGTCGACCGGCGCCGCCAGCGTCGTCTGCACATCGTCCAGCAAAATAACGTATTGCGGCAACTCGTGCTGGCGGTGCCAGCGCAGGAAGGGCTCGAGTAATTCGTCGAGATAGCGGGCCTGCTCGCGGTCCAGGTCGACGTAATCGCCAAGGTACCACGGCAGGAGAAAATCGAGCCGGTTGTAGACGAAGGTGGTGCTGCTGCAACCGGCCAGAATCAGTAATACGCAGGCCAACGCGAGGCATCGCCAGTTCAGCGGCGACGCGCTCATTGCACAGGCCCGGCGTAAATACTAGGCGGCGGCGTCCTGTTCACCGGCGGCGGATGCGTTGATCGCGCCCAGGATACCGTCGAGCGACGCCTGGACAATGTCGTGGCTGCGCCCGACCCCGCAGTAACGCTCACCCTCAATGTTGAGCTGGATGTAGCACACCGCTTCGGCGTCGGCGCTGTGACTCAGCGCGTGTTCGTTGTACTCGACCAGGACGATCGGCTTGCCCAGGAACGCCTCCATGGCGTTGACGAAAGAGGCGACAACACCGTTGCCGGTGCCCGCCAGCGGGCTGGTCGTGTTGCCCTTGACCAGCTCGGCCTGGAGTTTGTCGACGCCGTCTTCACGCGCCACCTGGTAATTGCCCAGCTGCCAGCGGCCCTCGCTGTTGAGGTAGGTGTCCTCGAACAACCGGAAAATTTCCTCCGAACCCACCTCGGTTTCGCGTTCCTCGGCGTAGGCCTGGACCGTACGACTGAAATCAATCTGCAGCCAGCGCGGCAATTCCAGCCCATAGTCGCGCTGCAGGACGTAGGCAATACCGCCCTTGCCGGACTGGCTGTTGATACGGATCACCTCCTGGTAGGAGCGGCCGATATCTTCCGGGTCGATGGGCAGGTAGGCCACATCCCACGGTTCGTTTTCGTCGCGCCGGGCCAGGCATTTCTTGATCGCATCCTGGTGACTGCCCGAAAACGCCGTGAATACCAACTCGCCTGCATAAGGATGGCGCGGGTGAATCGGGAGCTGTGTGCACTCCTTGCTGGTCTGCATGATCTCGTCCATCTGGCCGAGTTCAAGCTTGGGATCCACACCCTGGCTGTAGAGGTTCATCGCCATGGTGATGATGTCCATGTTGCCGGTGCGCTCGCCGTTGCCGAACAGCGTGCCCTCGACACGGTCCGCGCCGGCGAGCACAGCAAGCTCTGCCGCCGCCACCGCGCAGCCGCGGTCGTTGTGGGTGTGCAGCGACACGAGAATGCTGTCGCGGCGCGCCACGCGACCACAGAACCACTCGATCTGGTCGGCGTAAACGTTGGGCGTGCTCATCTCCACCGTCGCGGGCAGGTTGATGATCACCGGGTGCTCCGGCGTCGGCTGCCACACCTCGGTGACCGCGTCGCAGACCTCGACGGCAAAATCCAGTTCGGTGCCAGTGAAGCTCTCTGGAGAGTACTCGAACACCCACTCGGTTTCGGGGTACTGCGCGGCGCAGTCCGCAACCAGTTTCGCGCCCTTGACGGCGATGTCGATGATGCCCGCGCGATCGAGGCCGAACACGTGCTCTCGCTGCACTGTCGACGTGGAGTTGTACACGTGCAGCACCACGCGGCGCGCGCCCTTGAGCGCCTCGAAGGTTTTCTTGATGAGGTCCGGCCGCGCCTGGGTCAACACCTGGATGGTGACGTCGTCGGGAATGCGATTGTTGTCGATCAGCTCGCGGACAAAGTCGTAGTCGTGGCTGGAGGCCGAGGGAAAGCCCACTTCGATCTCCTTGAAGCCGATCTTGACCAGCTGATCCCACAGCTGCGATTTCTGCCGCGCGGTCATCGGCTCGATCAGCGCCTGGTTACCATCGCGCAGATCCACGCTGCACCACAGCGGCGCCTCGGTGATCGTGTTGTCCGGCCAGCGCCGATTGGTCATCGGGATCGGCGTAAAGGGCTTGTACTTGCGGTGGTCAAAGCGGTTCATGTGTCGAGCCTTTTCATTGATTGAGGGCCTCGCTCCCACTGCATCCGCCAGTGCCTGCCCTTGTGGGGCTGTGCACATCGCGCGGCGTCAGGGGTAAGTCTGCCCGCGATGGCGGTTCGGTGAGGGGTCAGCCGAGTGCGTAGTATAGCCATAGCCGGCTAGCGATTGTGTGCAAAAGCAGCACGTGACACCCCTACATGTGCATTTATTATCTATAATTAGCCGTTGAATTGGTGAATAATTGCGCGAAAAGTTGCCGGTACATGCCACAGGAGATCACCATGAAGCTGGACAGGACCGACCGCCGCATCCTGCAGGCCATGCAGGAGAACGCCCGGATCAGCAATCTCGAGCTCGCCGACGCGGTGGGTTTGTCGCCGACACCCTGCTCGCGCCGCGTCAAGCGCCTGGAGGAATCCGGCCTGATCCGGGGTCACGTCACACTGCTGGACCAGGGCATGCTGGGGCTGAAGCTCACCGCCTACCTGGCCATCAGCATGGACCGGCACACCCCCGACCGGTTCGAGGCCTTTGAACAGGAGGTGATGGGGTACCCGGAAGTGATGGAGTGCACCGTAGTCACCGGGCAGGCCTCGGACTACCTGCTGCGGGTGGTCGTCCCGGACATGGAGTACTACGAGCGCTTCCTCCTGGGCCGCCTGACCCGGATTCCGGGCGTGACCGGCGTCCATTCCAGCTTCGAGCTGCGCCGGGTTATCCAGAAAACCGCCCTGCCCCTGGACCACATCACCGACACCACGGTCCTGGAGGCGCGCTAGAAAAGATCACTCCGGCTGGCCGATTGGGGACTTGCCCACCCGCCACCGCCCGCGCAGACTGTCGGGCCAGACAAAAATGGCAGCAGGCGGAGAACGCATGATCGACATGGCAGGCAAGGTGGCACTGGTAACGGGTGGCGCCAGCGGAATGGGACAAATCGCGGCGCGCAGGCTCGCCCGGCAGGGCGCCAAGGTGGCCATCTTCGACGTCA
>CAYGOX010000060.1:0-5730 GCA_964351485.1 uncultured Halioglobus sp. | reverse complement strand
GCGGCCATGGCCGCCGAGGCCGGCAACATTCACGCTTGCCGCTGCGACATCTCACAACTGGCAGAGGTAGAAGCGAAAGTAGCGGAGGTCGCACAGCAACTGGGGCCCATCGACCTGCTGATGCACGCGGCGGCCCTGATGCCAAGCCACAAGCTTATCGATCATACCCACGAGGATATGGAGCGCCTGTTCCGCATCAACTACTTCGGGACAACCTACATGGTCCGCGCCGTGCTGCCGGCCATGATCGAGCGCGGCGAAGGCCGCGTCATCGCATTTGGCTCGATCGCGGGCATCGCGCTGGTGCCGAAGATGGGCGCGTACTGCGCAACAAAGTCCGCGGTGAATACCTATATCGAGGTCATGCAGAACGAGATCCGCGATACCGGCGTGCGAGTGCACCTGGTCTGCCCGCCGGCCGTCAACACACCCCTGGTCGACCAGACCATCGCGACGGACACCCCCGGAAGCATCATCGATGCCAAGAAAAACGGCCGCCTCAGCGATCCCGAGAAGATGATCGACGCGATCGAAAAAGGGGTGCGCAAGAACAAGGACATTATCTACCCGGGCGAAGCGCGCCTGCTCTACCTGTGGCGCGCGCTGTTCCCGCGCCTGTGGTGGAAGACGGTGATGAACTTCGAAACATAGCGTGATCACCGCGGCGCGCTGACCCGCGCCCGGTGCTTTGCGTTGGGGCGTGCCATGGGCTAGCATCGCCGCCCCATGTCACACCGATACCTACACGCCGACTCGCGCTGGATGCTGGTCCTGCTGGCAGCGCTGGTCGCCCTTGGCCCGCTCAGCGTGGACATGTACCTGCCGGCCATGCCCATGATGCTCGAGGCGCTCGATACCGACATCGGCATGATGTCACTGACGCTCAGCGCCTACCTGACCGGCTTTTCCCTGTTTCACCTGGCCTGTGGCCCGCTCGCCGACCGTTTCGGCAGAAAGCCGGTCCTGATCGGCGGCACGATCCTGTTTGTCGCAGCCTGCATCGGCTGCGCCCGCTCGGTGACGGTTGAGGAATTACTTGTTTACCGTTTCATACAGGGCATCGGCGCCTGCGTCGGTCCCACCCTGGGACGCGCGGTGGCACGGGACGTGTACGGCCCCACCGGCGCGGCCAGGGCGCTGTCATTGATCGCCATGCTCATGGCGCTGGCGCCGGCCGTTGCGCCCACGCTGGGCAGCGTCTTGCTGTTGTGGCTGCCGTGGCCGACCATCTTTGTTTTCCTGGCGCTCTATGGCGTGACCATGATCGTGCTGATCAACCGGCTGCTGGCGGAAACGCTGCCGGCGCCGCAAAGCCTGCACCCGGTGCAGATCGCGCGCAACTACGCCGAGCTGGTGCGACAGCCGGTGTTTCTCATCGCCTGCTTTGCGGGCAGCTTCACCTACGCCGGGCTGATGGCCTACCTCTCCTCGTCCAGCTTTGTGTTTATCAACATGCTCGGTGTGCCGGTGCAGTACTTCGGCTTCATTTTTCTCACGTCGGTGCTGGGCTACATGTGCGGCAGTGCGCTCAGCGCGCGCCTGTCGACCCACCACGACCCGGAGTGGACCGTGCAGTGCGGCGCCCTGCTCATCACGGCGTCCACCGCGAGCATGTGGGCTGGCGCGCAACTGTTTCCTGGCGGCGTGGTCGCGCTCGTCCTGCCGATGGCCCTGTACTCCACGGGGATGGGACTGGTACTGCCCAACGCCATGGCCTCCGCCCTGAAACCGTTTCCACACATCGCCGGGACGGCGTCTGCGCTGATGGGCTTTCTGCAAATGTCGATCTCGGCAGCGGCCACCGCAGTGATGGGCGCGCTGCTGGTCGATTCACCCGCGCCCATGATCCATTTCATGCTGGGCCTGTCGCTCGTCGCCCTGGTGTTCAGTGCCCTGCTCCACCGCACTCACCGGCGCCTCAATTTGGAACCGCCGGGACCCTGACCACCGCCCTGCCCTGTGGCATACTCTGCGCCTGTTGATCGCAGGAGTTCCACGCGTGCAGGTTGCCCACGACGTTACACAGCTTATTGGAAACACCCCCCTCCTCCACCTGCGCAAGGTGTCGGAGGCGACCGGCTGCACGATCCTCGGCAAGGCGGAGTTTCTGAACCCCGGCGGCTCGGTCAAGGATCGCACCGCACTGGGTATCCTGCGCGCCGCCGAGGCCGCCGGTGACCTGCAGCCGGGCGGGCGTATCGTCGAGGGCACCGCGGGCAATACCGGCATCGGGCTGACACTGCTTGCCAACGCCATGGGTTACACCAGTACCGTGGTCATGCCGATCACGCAGAGCAAGGAAAAAATCGACACGCTGGAACTGCTCGGGGCCGACCTCCACCTGGTTCCAGCCACGTCCTACAGCGATCCGAACCACTACATCCACACCGCCGAACGCATGGCGCAGAAGTTTGCGGCCAAGGAAGAACACGGCGCGGTCTGGGCGCGGCAATTCGACAACCTCGCCAACATGGAAATTCACCGCGCCACAACCGGTGAAGAAATCTGGGCACAAACCGACGGCAAGGTCGACGGCTTCATCTGCGCCGTGGGCACCGGGGGCACACTGGCGGGCGTATCCGCAGCGTTGAAAGCGCACAACCAGGATATCTGTATCGGCATCGCCGATCCGTCCGGCGCGTCACTGTACTCGTATTTTTCCGGCAACGAGCTGCAACCCAGTGAAGGCAGTTCGATCATCGAAGGCATCGGCATCAATCACGTCACGGACAACGTGGCGCAGGCCCAGGTCGACGCCGCCTTCCAGATCAGCGACGAGGAAGCGCTGCCGTATATCTTCGACCTGCTGCGGTACGAGGGGCTCTGCATGGGCGGCTCGGCCGGAATCAACATCGCCGGCGCTGTTCGTCTGGCCAGGCATCTCGGGCCGGGCCACACCATCGTCACGATACTCTGTGACTACGGCAACCGGTACCAGAGCAAACTGTTCAACCCGGTCTTTCTCGAAAACAAGGGTCTGCCGGTGCCCGACTGGCTGGCAATCTGACCGGCCTCTCTCCACGAAAGGAACACCACATGAAAATTGGCATCATCTGCGGCAGCCACCGCCCGATATCAGAGAGCGGGAAGATCGCGCGCCATATCGAAAAGACCCTGCTGGACAACGGAATCTGTGACGAGACCTGGCTCTACGACCTGGGCGGTAACCCGCTGCCCCTGTGGGACGAGGTTATCTGGGAGGGCGACGCCCAGTGGCAGGAGCGGCTGGCACCGCTGAGCGAGCAGTTGCACAGCTGCGACGGCTTCGTGATCGTGTCGCCGGAATACCACGGCATGGCGCCGGCCGGGCTGAAAAACTTTCTGCTGATGTGGACTGCCGGTGGCGAAGTTGCGCACAAGCCCGCCCTGATCGTGACCGTCTCGGTCGCGGACGGTGGTTCGTACCCGGTGGCCGAGCTGCGAATGAGCAGCTACAAGAACAATCGTATCTGTTACCTGCCGGAGCACCTGATCATCCGGTATGTCGATACCGTCTTTAATGACGACCCGGAAAAGAACAAACCCAGTGCGCAGGAATATTTCGAAGAGCGTCTCGACTACTGCCTCGCCCTGTTGCGCGAGTACACGCTGGCGTTCCAGCAAATCCGCGCCAGCGGCAAGGCGAGCCTGGAGAAATACACCAGCGGTATGTAACCGCTGGCGGCAGGTTTACTTGGCGATCAGCGCGCGCTCTTTTTCGATCAGGAAATCGACCACTTCCAGTACGCCGGCGTGACCACCCGCGCCTCGCGTGCTGACCAGGTACTTGCCGTTGACCATCACCGAGGGTGTTCCGGTGATCTTCGCGCTGCGGCCGGTAGAGATCCCCTTGCGCACCTGGCTGTCCACCCCGAAGGATGAGAAGGTCTTGTCGAAGTCATCGGCTGACACGCCGTTGGCGGTAAACAGGTCGCGAATCTCTGCCTGCGAGTTGAGCGGCTTACGATCGACGTTCATGGCGTCGAAGATCACCTGGTGCATCGGCTCCATGACCCCCAGCGCTTCGGCGGTGTAATAGGCGCGAGCGTGCAGGTCCATGCCCTGGCGCCACACCGCGGGAACACCGCGAAAGGTTACGTCATCACCCAGCTTTTTCTTCCACTGCTGCAGCATCGGTTCGAAGGAATAACAGTGGCTGCACCCGTACCAGAAAAATTCCGCCACCTCGACTTTCGTCGGGTCAGTTGTGCGCAGTGCGGGCGAGATGGGCGTGTAGTGCGTGCCTTCCACAAACGACGCGGCCGGCGGCTCTTCCGCCGCTGAACACGACAGTCCGAACAGGACGAGTGAGAACGTCAGCAAAACGCGTTTAAACATGTTGATCTCCAGTTTCGGATGGATTCGTATAGACCACGAAAAGCCCGGGGCGTTCTTTGTAGCTAAAATTTGCGGTAAAAAAAAGGTGGCCACCGGGCCACCTTTTCCTGTCGCTGCGTATCAGTTGAGGCCGGCCACGTAACTGGCGACTGCCTCGATCTCCTTGTCGGTCAGCCCCGCGGCATTACTGCGCATGATACGGGTGTCGCCATCGTTGGTGCGCCCCGCCGGGTCTTCGTTACCCTTGCGGTAGGCGCGCAGCTGGTCCGCCACGTACTGCGCATGCTGACCCGAAAGCGCCGGATAACCGGCCGGTGCATTGCCCGCCCCGGTCGGTGAGTGACAGGCCGTACAGGCCGCCACGTTGCGCTCGGCAACGCCGGCGCGGTAGACCTTCTGGCCCAGCGCCAGCAGCTCCGGATCAGTCTGGCCGCCGGTGGCCGCCTGCGACGCGTAATAGGCGGCGATGTCTGCCAGGTCCTGGTCGCTCTTGCCGTCGAGCTGGCCGATCATGGTCGGAATGACACGGGCGCCATCACGGACATCCTGCAGCTGCTTGTACAGGTACTTTTCGCCCTGCCCGGCAAGCTTCGGAAACGGGGCCGAGCTGTTGCCGTCAGCGCCGTGACATGCCGCGCAAACCGTCGTCTGTGCCTTACCTGCTGCGGCGTCGCCCTCGGGCTTGGTGGCTGCCGTTGCCGATTGTGCCAGGCCCATTGCGAGGCAGGCTGCGAAAGCAATTTTCTTCATGGGAATTCCAGTCAGGGTCCTAGTGGTGATTACTTGTCGGCAGGCGTCGCCATGAACTCGATCAGCGCCTGGTATTGTTCGTCGGTGCAGGTAGCACACAGGCCGGTCGGGGGCATCGCACCCAGGCCGTTGCGCACGGACGCGATCAGCGTTTCCATGCCCTTCTCAAGACGCGGCTCCCAGGCCGCGGCATCGCCCGTCTTGGGCGCGCCGGCCGCGCCGCTGAAATGGCAGGCGAAGCAGGACGACTGGTAGGACGCGGGTGGCTCGGCGGCCATAGCGGCGCCGGAAAAGGCCAATGTGACTGCAACAATCAGTTTCTTCATGGTTACCTCGGGAGTCGCGGGCCGGTTGTGACAGGCCCGTAGAACGCAAGCGTTTGATAACACGCCAAAAAAAGCTGTGGCATTATATACAAGTTACCCGTTTTGAAAAAGGCAATACGCCGCAATGGACAACCCCGAGGCCCCACCGGCGCCCGCTCGCCCCGACTACCGCAAGGCAACCTTCCTGACCAGCGCCGCAAAGCTCCCCCAGTGTCCTCCCGACCTCGGCTGGGAAGTGGCATTCGCGGGCCGCTCAAATGCAGGAAAGTCCAGTGCAATCAATAGCTTAACAGGCAACAAAAAGCTTGCGAAAACCTCGAAGACACCGGGCCGGACG
>CAYGOX010000059.1:11149-14453 GCA_964351485.1 uncultured Halioglobus sp. | reverse complement strand
CGGGAGGGCATCGTGGTTAGGCTCACCTCGCGCGCGACCATCCTGATGACGCTCGATGGCAACCACCTGCGCATTCCCAACTCGGAGGTCTTCAAGGGCACTATCCTGAACTACTCGACCAACCCCGAGCGTCGCTTCGAGTTCGAACTGGGTATCGGTGCCGCGGAAGATCCGGTGGCTGCGATTCGCTGCGCGGTTGCAGCGCTGGAAGAACTGGAGTTTCTACTGGATGAGCCCGGGCCGTCTGCCATTGTCGATCACGTTGGGGATTCGTCCATCGTGTTGCGCGTGTACGCCTGGGTCGACCAGCGGTCGACCAATTTCGGCAAGGAGCGCAGCCAGGCCATCTGGGTCACGATTCAGGCGCTGGAAAACGCCGGTTTCACACTGCCCCAGCCGGCGTACAACCTGCACGTGCAGAGTCTTCCCGAGACCGAGGGAGTGGAGTTGCGCATCGACAACGCGGCGAGCGAGACGGTAGGGCGCGATACGGCTGCAGACGATTCTGTCGCGCACGACACACCGCAATCGATGGAAGAATCCGCGCTGGATGTCGAGCCCGATCACCATCTGATGCAAAAGGTCGAGGAGGAGGTGCGCGAGCAGGATGCGACCGACCTGCTCGATGCACGAACGCCGCGCGAGTAGCGGTATTACTCGGCCGGTTCCGGGTGCCGCTCTACGTGCGTCAATTCGGGGTGGGCGGCCTCGTTGGCCGGGCTGCGCACTGCATTGGCAAACGCGCGGAAGAGGCGCATCTGTATTTCGCCAGTCCTGACTTCCGGGTGCCACTGTACGCCGACCATCCCGAAATAGCCGTCCTGTGCGCTGGTCCGAAGTGACTCGACCGCTTCTATCACACCATCGGGCGACGTACCGACGACTGCGAGCCCCTGGCCGGGTGTGTCGATTGCCTGGCCGTGATAGCTGGTGACGGAGCCGAGCGTCGTCGTGTTGAAGAACCGGGCCACGCGACTGTCGGGATGCAGCGCAACACTGTGGCCCCGCCAGCGGCTGCGGTGGTAGCGGTGCGCGACCGGATCCTCGCGCAGGTTTTTGAGTGTTCCGCCGCGCCAGACGTTGAGCAGCTGGTGTCCGCGGCAGATCGCCAGCACGGGGATGTCCTCTGACTCGGCATAGCGCAGCAGCGCCAGTTCGAATCGGTCGCGCTGCGGGTTGACCTCAAGGCTGAATTGCGGGGACTCGCCGTACAAGGCGGGATCGACATCGCCGCCGCCGGCCAGGACCAGTCCGTGCATGCCGTCGAGTAATTGCGCGGCCAGTGCCGCCTCATCGGTCGCATCGTCGAGTTTTCGAAAGTCGACCAGCACCGGCTCCAGCCCGGCGCGGCGCAGTGCACGCTGGTAGGTGAAACGGTTGAGTCCAAGCCGGTGGAACCACGACACATCGAGCGAGAGCAATACGCGTTTCACCGGCATGACCGTACCTGCTGGCGCGTCGACCGGCGTGGCCGTGGCTGAACCAGTGCAAAGGCACAGCGCGGCGACGTACGCAAGCGCGCGCAGCCTGTTCGATAGCGATGGGGAAGGCATGTTGCAGACATGGTCAATGCCAGCGTCCTCGTCGGACATCACGGCGCCTTCAGTCCAGTGAGCACGTCGCGCGAAACCTTGCCGTACTTGAGGTACGCAGCCAGCGGGAATAGCAGGCCAAGCGTGGCTCGCGGATCATCCTCGTCGAAAAATTCGGTCAGGTTGCCCTCACGCTCTTCCAGCAGCGCCTTGACGCGGTTAACGCGGTCCTCCAGGGCATCGGCGTCCGTCAGCCTGTCCATGTACTGGTTGATCGCGTCCATGTACCGGCCTTGGCGCCACGTGTCGGCGGCACCTTGCCACGCACTCTCCAGGTGGGAACCCGGATTGAGTTCTTCCGCGACGTCTTTCAGGGTGGACAGCAGTCCGAGCACCGGCGTCTCGGTTTTTACGCCGATTTCTGGCTCGGCCGGTTCTGGCGTTTTGCCCGCGGCCATCTCGAAAAGCATCCAGGGGAAGTCCACGCCGGAGGCCACGACCTGGAACAGTCCGGCAAACAGGCGGGCGTTGAGTTCGATAAGGTACGCCGGGTCCGATTCCCGGCCGGTCCAGACGAAATCGATCTGGGCGACGCCGTGCCAGTCCAGCGCTTTAAGGAGTGTGGCCGCAGCGGCTTCGGCGCCGGGAGCCTTTACTGTCTCCCTGATCATGCCAGGGCCGCCGTCGGAGAGTTTTCCGACATTCTGGTAGGTAGTGATGCCTATCGGTGTAGCGCGATGCGCAATGGCGCCCACGCAGTAATCGTCGCCTTCGACAGCTTCCTGGATGATCGGGTACTGTTCGGGTGCGAGCTCGAATTCCTCGACGAACTGATTGAAGGTCTGCACCGCCTCCTCCGCGGTGTGGCACAACTTGAGGCCGATGCCGCCGATGCCGGAGCGGATTTTGACCACCACAGGAAAGTCCATCGTGCTGAGCTGTTCACGCAGCGACTCGAACGAGTCCGGATGGAGTGTTTGCGGCACGGCCAGGCCCTGCTGCGCCGCGTAATCGGCCAGCCAGCCCTTGTCGCTGACTTTTTCGATCAGGTCGATGGACGGCGTCGCGATGGCGATGCGGCCCTGGAAGCGGTCGGCGTGTTTCGCCAGCAGTCCGGTCTCGCGCTGCGTCGGAATGAGGACATACGGCACGCCGTCACCCGGGTGAAATCTGTCGATGGCAGCGTCGATGTCCGCCAGGAACGCCGCTTCATCGAGCAGCGGGTTGGTATAGGTGAAGGACTCGCTGCTGTAGCGAGACAGGCTGCCCGGTGTTGTGCTGAATTCGTCAGCGGCGATGACGTCGATGCCGCGCATACCCAGGCTGCGGATGCACGTCAGCGCCTGCCACGTTCGTGAGAAGGTGACGATGGCGCGACCTTTTGGGAATTTGGTGTTACTCATGGATACCTCCGTGGCAATAGAGCGCGTCGAAATCAGGCGGGTTGGGTGGATTCGCGCTGCGCGAGCACTTTACGCGTGCGTCGCGCCAGCAGCCAGGTGACGAAGACGGTAGCCGCCAGCCCCAACCCGAGTATCAGGAGCGCCGGGTCGGATTCCAGCGACAGCGATTCCTCCAGCGCGGCGTTGCTGATCCGCGTGAGCGTGCTCCCGATGAATGCGTAAGTAACGATGACCGGGACAGTCCCCAGTGAAGCAACCAGATAGTGGCGCAGTGAAAGTTTGGAGACGCCCAGTGCATAGTTGAGCACAGGCCCCGGCAGGACAGGTGACATGCGGATCATGAGCGCGAAGCGCGCTCCGCCGGAACCG
>CAYGOX010000059.1:2046-11139 GCA_964351485.1 uncultured Halioglobus sp. | reverse complement strand
GTTGAGGGTGACTCCGTTCGCGGCCGTCTCCAGCAGCGCCAGGTCGACCGCTTCCAGCGCGAAGCGCGCTCCGCCGGAACCGATGGCATGGTCAAGTGCGTCGAACGTGTCGAGCCGTTGCAGGTAATGACGTACTGTATCGCGCATGCAGTAGCGGGCCAGGCCGAACGCGACCAGGCCGCCGAGCAGGTTGCCCGCGAAAGCGTACACAGCACCTATGGGAAATCCGAACAGCGATCCGGCGATGAGTATGAAGGGCGATGTCGGGATGAACAGCGGGACAGACAGCGCAAACAGGGCGATAAACACCGGAACAGCCCAGGGACCTTGCGCCTCGGTCCATGCCGAGGCGGCACTGATGCCGGCAAGAATCGGCTCACGATACAGGGCGATTACCGCAAGCAGTATGAGAAGTGCGACTGCCATTGCGATGATGCGCGTGTAGTGGGTTGTGGCCTTTTTGTTCATGGTCGTTTTACTGTCCGGCCCCGCGAGCAGGGCCGGACAATGCCGCATCAGAAGTTGTAGCCAACGCCGAGCGTGTAGAAGAACGCGCCGTTGTTGAAGCGGGAGTCGATTTCGTCACCGTCGTCAAACAGGAACTGGTACTCCACGCCCAGACCGATAAAGGTCTTTGGCTTCACGAAATAGCGCATACCCGTCTCGAGTCCGGCGGTCCAGGTCTCGTTGACGTCTTCGCCATAAATGCCGCCTACGTTGGCGCCGAGGTATGGGCGAAAGTTGCCGGTGCCGAAGTGGTAGTCTGCGAAGACACGGGTCGAACCATTCCAGGAATCGCTGACCTCGTCGCCGGCAAGGCCGTTGAGGCTCTGTCGAACACCCCACAGCAGCTGCTCGCTGGCGTACGTGCCCAGTTCAAACGAGACGCCGAACGTATTGCCGTCAAAATCGTTGTCACTGGCGCCGGTGCCCGAAATGGTGAAGCTCCGGTCCCCGGCTTCCGGTGCCGCGGTGACCGCCAGCGGCGCGGCCAGCGCCGCGCACATCACGAGTGTAGAAATCTTCTTCATGTGTCTCTCCTTGTATGTCGCGAGCCCCCAAAACTCGCGGGATTTGCGGGGTCACAACGGGAGGAGCAAAAAGCGTGCCGGGCTGCGCGAGCGCGCAACCGCAAGGTATTGCCGGGTATTTGAGCCGCGCGGACGCCGCGCGGTGTAGCAATTACAAGGCGCTGGTAAGTTCTACCGCGAGTGCGGCATTTGATGCGGTGTGTTCAGCGCGCGGTGTCGGTCGGCTGAGCGGGGTGGGGTACGTCCTGCGGCTGCGCATCGGTTGCGTCGAGTTTCTCGTTCGCCCACTGCCGGTCCAGCGAGCGTAACTCGAGCTGGCTTTCGTTGTCGGTTTCGTCGGGTTCGTAGTACACCTCGGTGAAGATGGCGAAGTGATCGGACCCGAAGGGTGGCAGCCTCCGGATGTTACCCAGCGTGAAATGGGCGGAGACAAAAATGTGATCCAGCGGCCAGCGAACAATGGGCACTTTCGCGTGGAAGGTGTTGAGCAGGCCTCTCCCGACGCGTGGATCGAGCAGGCCGCTGATGCGGCGAAAGAGTCGGGTCGTGGCCGACCAGGCGACGTCGTTCAGGTCGCCGGCGACTATGATCGGGTGCTCGACGGACTGCAGGCTGCGCGCCACCAGCACGAGTTCAGCATCGCGTTCGCGCGACAACGTATTCTCGGTCGGGCTCGGTGGTGCCGGGTGCAGGAAGTGCGCCTGGATGCGTGTGCCGTCGGGCAGGTCAATGCCGGTGTGAATCGACGGGACATTGTCCTCGACCAGGAATTCCACCTGTGGATCGTGCAGCGCGAGGCGTGAATACAGGTGCATGCCGTACAGGTTGTCCAGCGGCTGTTTCACGCTATATGGGTAGTCGCTTTCAAGGCAGGCGAGTTGTTCCTGCCACCACTGGTCGCTCTCCAGGGTCAGGACAACGTCCGGTTCACACGCGCGGATGAGCTCGACAAACTCTGCTGCGCCGCGGTTCGGTGTCAGCACGTTCGCGCAGACCAGCCGGATCCTGTTCGCGTTGTTCTTCGCGCGAGCGGGCTGCACCTCGACCGGATAAATTGCGCTATAGGGCAGTATCCACCAGAGCTGGTAACCCAGCACAAGTGCGGTGCCGGCGATGACAAGTGCGACGCCAACACTGGGGCCTGGCGCGAAGATGATCTGCAGGGCGATCAGCAGCGTGGCCAGTGTGGCCAGCTGCAGCCGCGGAAAGTCCATGCTGCGCACCAGCCAGTGCTCAGCCCGCGACAATGGCAGCAGGCTGGCCACCGCCAACAGCAGGGCGGCCAGTGCGGTGACCGTGAACATACGACCGGGTCGGGGCTGGCCGCGTTACCTAGTAACCAGCTTCCAGCAAACGGTCCTGTATCCAGCCATCCAGTTCGGCCTGACCACCGGGATCAGCCAGGAACAGGAGGTGGTTGAGCTGTGAGAACACATCGCCGAATTCATCGGGGATGCCGCTGAGCTGGTAGGCGCCATTTCCATCGGCCGGCCGCGGGCCTGAAGAATAGGGCAGGTGGGGGACGTCGTACTGCAGTGGGCCGTACAGCGTGCCGCCGGTCAGTTCGATCAGGCGTTCGGATGCCGGGTTGTAGACCACCGGGTCCAGGTGCGTGTAGATCGACAGCAGGCTCTGGCCGCTGGCCGGGATACGGTCGACGAAATTGCTGGCATCGGAGCCATCGAGCGCGTGGGCCGCCAGGCCGTAGATGGCAGCCTGCTCCGCAATGGTTGCTGTATCGGGCAGCAGTCTTGCGAACTGATCCCAGAAGCCGGAGTTCAGCAGTGTGTGCGCAGTGCCCGCACCGGATACCTGCAGCAGGGCTGCGGGAATCTGCGGATTCTGGGCGACGAAGGTCGAGCCCAGTACGCCGCCCAGCGAGGTGCCCTCGTAGAGGAAGAAACTGGTGTCGAGGTCTGGCACGCCGTCACCATGGTCAAACAATCCCGGCAGAACCGCCGCTTCGAGATTCCACGGATGCCAGTCCTGTCCCACAAAGGCTGTTTGCAACGATTGCAACAGTGACGAGTAGTGAATGACCGACTGGTAGGGCATCGCAAGAACCCGCTCGATTTCGCTCGGGACCAGTATGTTGAAGATGAACGGTTCCGGGCCGGTCTGCGAATGCAGTGGCTGTTCCAGGGAAATGGTCGCCATGCCGCGTTTCGCATTGGCGTTGGAAACGGCCAGCACCGTTTCTTTCGATACGCCCAGGCCGTGTCCGTAGATAATGATGGGCGCCCCGTTCGGCCCGGCCGGCGTGCCCGGGATGGTCAACACGAAGGGCACGTTGGAGGTGTTGCCGGTAAAACCGGGGAACCAGGACAGCGCGCCGGTCGAGGGATCGCGGAAATCGGTGACTTCCACCTCGCCGAAAACAACAGTTTTCACCTCGCTGCCGAACAGCCCGAAGTTGGGCTGGATATTGATCGCGGAGATCGGGTGCTGCTGCGCCAACGCAGTCGTTACCATCTGGTCGAGTTGCGCCTGCGCGTTACCCGCCGAGCGGACGGTGAACTCGGTTGCCGCCGCCAGTCCGCCGAACAAATCAAAAAACGGTACGGCGAATTGCGTGAACACGCTCTGGCCCTGGGCCCACGCCGACAGGAAGGCCGGTGGCAGCGCGGCGCTCTGGCCGCTCTCGGTGGGTATTGCGGCGTAAACGTAGGCGGCGTAGGTGCGGCCATAGTCGAAGCGGGAACGGGGCCAGACATACAGGATGTTCTGCGCCCCGGCCGGGCCGGTGGCCGCGCGGTCGAAATCGACGATGACCGGGATACGCTCGCCGGTCTCGGCGTCGAACACGAACACGAAGTTGCCGCCATCAGCGGGTATGCTGCCCAGCGGAATGTTCTGGCTCAGCTCGAAGATAATCGGTGTGGTCGCGGCGAATCCGTCGGCGCCGGCAAAAATGGTCGAGGGTCGCGTCGAGTTCGGCAGGCTGCCGTACGCCGACGGCGCGAACGCCGCGTCCGGGAACGCCACCGCCCGTCCGGTCACCGCGCCCGGGTCGGCTACCGTGAACGCGTTGCTCGGGAACGGCAGCGCACAGGTGTTGATCGACAGCCCCGCGCAGGGGTTGGCTCGCGCGCTCAGCGACAGCGCCAGCGTCAGAGCCAGCAGGGCCAGGCCGGTGAGGGAGCGAATACGGGTGCGGTGTGTGGTCACAGGGTATCTCCGGGGCAGTGTCCAGCAGCCAGTCTGGCGGCTTGTCAGAGTCACAGGTTAGCGGTCGCCCGGGGGCTTGTACATGGTGGCGCCCAACACTCGCATGCGCGGTTGCTTAATTGAGCCGCGCGCAGCTTGTGGTGGCTGACCCGGCCCGGGGTGTGACCGTCTTCAAATTTGCGGCAAATATCGCCGGTTAATCCTATACTTGGCACTCTATAATGCTGTGTGTAGTTGATCCAGAGCCGTACCCCTCGATGTCCCCACTGCCGCGCACCAAACTAATGCGCACGCGACAACCGCGCATTGTCCACTGGCCAGTCCTCGTGCTCGTCGCCTGTCTGTGGTGGGTTGCGGGCGCTGCGCATGCACTGCAGGGTGGCGTGCCGGGCGGACCGGGAGACGGGGACCGCCTGACCTCGGTCCACCCCGGCTTTGATTTGATGAACCTGCGCCCGCCGGGCTTTGACCACAAGATCGGCGGCATGGACTTCCTCCCCGACGGTCGGCTGGTGGTGTCCACCTGGAACCAGGTACTGGGCAGTAACGACGGCGTCTGGATTCTCGACAACGTCGACCAGGATGATCCCAACCTCATCACCGCGACCCAGATCGCCACGGGCCTGACCGAGCCGCTCGGTCTGCTGGTTTACCAGGGTGATATCTACGTCTCTGAAAAAACCCAGGTGACCCGCCTGATCGATAACAATGGCGACGACATCATCGATGTGTACGAACCGTTCGCCACCGGTTTTCCGGTCACCACCAACTACCACCATTTTTCGTTCGGGCTCGCTGAGAAGAACGGCTACCTGTGGATGACGCTCTCCACCTGTGTGCAGGGTTTCGGGTTTGCCTGCGATGCGAACGATCCGGAAAACGTCGCCGACCGCGGCAGCCTGTTGCGCATTGTGCTCGATCCCGTCAATGGTACGCCCGGTGACTGGGAAATCGTTGCGACCGGATTGCGCACGCCCAACGGCGTGGGCATCGGGCCCGATGGCGAACTGTTCGGCTCGGACAACCAGGGCACCTGGCTGCCCGCGAGCAAGATCGTGCATTTTCGCACCGACGAGTCCCACCCCGATTTCAACGCCAACTTCGGTCACGTCAACACGCTGCCCAGCCGCTTCCAGCACCTGCCGCCCGTTCCGCCGGCTTTGTATCTCGACCAGGACACCATCGGCGCCTCGCCGTCCGAACCGGCGGTGATACCGGCCGGTACGGTGTACGCCGGGCAGATGGTGCACGGCGATGTGCGTCATGGCGGCGTGAAGCGCGATTTCCTGGAACTGGTCAACGGCGCCTACCAGGGCGCGGTGTTCCGCTTCACCCAGGGCCTGGAGGCCGGTATTAACCGTCTCATCTGGCACCAGGGCGATCTGTACGTGGGTGGCGTCGGTGAATCGGGCAACTGGAGTGAGCCGGGCAAGCTGTACTACGGGTTACAGCGCCTGCGTCCCAACGGTGAAACCGCGTTCGAGATGTTGCGCATGGAATCGCGCGCCGGCGGGTTCGAGATCGAGTTCACCGCGCCGGTCGATTATTTCGCGGCGCTGAACCCCTCCAACTATGACATGGCCCAGTGGCACTACGAGCCCACTGCGGCCTATGGCGGACCGCGTATCGCGCAGGAGTCGCTGGTGGTGACGGCGGTGTCCATCTCGCAGGATTCGCGTCGCGTCTACATCGAGGTCCCGGGCATCGAGGCGGGTAAAGTCGTGTATCTGCGCCTGCGGAATATCACCAGCGCCACAGGGGTGTACCCCTGGTCCACCGAGGCGTTCTACACGCTCAACGCAATCGCCGGCACTGTCGGCCCGACCTTTGCTCCCGCGACAGAGCCGCCGCCGGATCTGCCGCGCCCGCCCGACACCCCGGACAACCTGACCGCCGGCGTCAATTTCGCCAAGTACCTCGGTAACTTCTCGAGTGTGCCTGATTTTGCCATGCTGGTGCCCGAGACGGTGGGTGCGCTGGAGAACTTCGACATCTCCGCGTCGCTCGGCCAGGACAATTTTGCCTACCGCTTTGACGGCTATATCCAGGTCGATAGTGAGGAACTGGTGACGTTCTACACCAATTCCGACGACGGCAGCCGCTTGTGGATCGGCAACACGCTGGTGGTCGACAACGACGGGCTGCATGGCGCGACCGAGGTTTCCGGCAGCATTCTGCTGGCGCCGGGCCTGCACGCTATCGCCGTTGAATACATCGAAGCCGGCTACGACGAGTTGCTCCAGGTACAGTACGCCTCGCCCACGCTCGCCAAGCAATCTATTCCCGACAACCGCCTGTTTCGGCAGGTGCCGGTGTCGGCTATCGAGCCTTATGTGCAGGCCGAGAACGGGGTTCGCCTGGGCGATGCCTGCATTGCCAGCGCGCTGAGCGGATTTTCCGGCGCGGGCTACGTGAGTTGTTTGGACAGCATCGGTGCGGGCCTGCGCGTGACCGTGGATGCCCCGGCCCCGGGTGTTTATGACCTGACGCTGCGTTATGCGCGCGACGACGTGGCGCTGCCGCAGCCGGCCAGTCTCAACCTGGCGATCAACAGCGGCGCTGCGCAGCCGCTGACGCTGCCCTCGGCACCTGCCGGGGAGTGGGTGTCGGTGACCCAGACGGTCAACCTCGGTCAGGGCCTGAGCGTGGTGGAGCTGTTAAACGCGACCGGTGCCGGTGACGCGATCGAACTGGATCGCATTGAACTGGTGCGCCACTTCACCTCGACCTTTGTACCCCCGGTGGTCATTCCGTGTGACCCGACCGGCTACGGAATCGACTGCCGGCAGGATGCGGTGCCGTACCTGGCGTTCCCCAGTACGCCACCGGGCGGTGATTTCAGTGGTGTACCGCCCCTGTTGTCGCAAACGGGTGCTTTCGACGACGTCACGGCGCTGCTGCCCTCCGCGCAACTCGTGCCCTATGAGCCGATCGCGAAACTGTGGTCGGACGGCGCGGAAAAATACCGCTGGCTTGCGCTGCCCACGGGCACGTCGATCAACTGGTCCCCGACTGAAAACTGGCAGTACCCGGATGGCGCGGTGCTGGTGAAACACTTTGAGTTGCCTGTCGATGAGTTGAACCCGGCGGCCACGCGCCGCCTCGAAACGCGGTTCATGATCAAGACCGCCCAGGGCTGGTACGGACTGACCTACCGCTGGCGCAGCGATTACAGCGATGCCGATCTGCTGACCGCGGCGCTGGATGAAAACTTCGCGGTACAGCTGGCCGCCGGTGGCAGCCGCACGCAGACCTGGACATACCCCAGTCCGGCGGATTGTATGACCTGTCACACGCCCGGCTCCGGCGGTGCGCTGGGCACCCGGACCGGCCAACTCAACTCGCAGTACACTTACGGCCCGGGCAAGTCCGATTCGCAACTGCGCACCTGGAATCATCTGGGTTTCTTCACACCGGGGCTCGATGAAACTGCGCTGGAGGCGTATCCGCGTTTCGCTGCCATCGACGACACCAGCGCCACGCCGCAGGAGCGCATCCGCAGTTACTGGGACGTCAACTGCGGCCAGTGCCACGGTACCGATCCGCTGATCCCGGCGGCGTGGGATGCGCGCTATAAGACCCTGATGAGCGCCAAGGGCGTGATTGACGCGACGCCGGTGACGGCGGGTGAGTCGGCGTTCCTGATCGCGTCGGGCGACCCGACAAATTCCGATATCGTGGCGCGTTCCGCCACGCGCGGCGCGGGGCAGATGCCGCCGCTGGGCTCGCATCTGGTCGACGAGACCTATCTCGCGGTATTGCATGACTGGGTCGAGTCGCTGTCCGGTGCCGCTACAGGCGGGTTGCGCGCCGACTACTACGTGGATTCCTATTTGCAGCAGCGGGTGCTCACGCGTACCGATGCGGCGATTGACTTCGACTGGGGTACGAGCACGCCCGACCCGATCCTCACCGAGCCCAACTACTCGGTGTTGTGGAGCGGCACGCTGACGGCCGACTTCAGCGAGTTGTACACGCTGCACGCCACAGTGTCCGGCGTGTTTGCCGTGTGGGTAGATGGCCAGCTCGCCGTATTGCGCTGGGCCGATGCCCCGGTGACGGAGGTGTCCGGCACCGTGCAACTGCGTGCCGGCGTACAGCACTCTATTCTCGCGGCCTATCTTCCGGGCAATCAGCCCGGCACCGCGATTCTCGAATGGTCCAGTGCCAGCCAGGCACGCGAGGTGATCCCCGGCAGCGCGCTGGGCGAGTCGGGCACCGGCTTGCGCGCGGAATACTTCGCGGACACAACCCTCACCAACCGGGTGCTGGAACGCATCGATAGCACGGTGAATTTCCAGTGGTACGCCGATTCGCCCGACCCGGCGGTGCCGGCCGATGATTTTTCTGTGCGCTGGAGCGGCGTGCTCGAGCCGCGTTTCTCCGAGGCAACCACGTTCTATCTCAATACGGACAACGGCCGACGTCTGTGGATCGACGATAAGCTGATCGTCGACGCGTGGACCAATGACTTCGGCGTGGAATACCAGGCGACGATCGATCTCGCCGCCGGTCAGAAGGTGCCCATCGTACTGGAGTACTTCGAGGGCGACGGCGGGGCCAGCGCTGTGCTGGAATGGGAAAGTGCGAGCCTGCCGCGCCAGCTCATCCCGCAACACCGGCTTGAAACCGGAGCCGAGGCCGGCCTTTGGTTCGGTGAACTGCCCGGCAGCCTGAATATTATTGACCCGAACCCGCGCACAGGCGTCACCACCAACCTGGCCGAGACCGAGGATACGATCGACGGCACGACGACCGAGGTCTTTACCGGTGCGATCTACGACGCCGATGGCAACCTGTCTTTCAGTGAGGATATCGACGATTACGCGCGTATCTGGGTGAATGGAGAATTGGTGCTGGTCAGCGACCAGTGGGACGACCGCACCACAACCGG
>CAYGOX010000059.1:0-2036 GCA_964351485.1 uncultured Halioglobus sp. | reverse complement strand
CGGGTTGGCACGATATCGAGATCCGCATCGGCAACCTCGCCTTTGGTAGCGGGCCGACGACGTTACCCGGCATCGGGTACGACCCGGACGGCGGCGCGGACTGGGTGCACCTGGCTGATCCCGGCAACGGGTCCTTGCTGCGGCGTACCCCGGCCACGCAGCCACTTTCTTCACTGCAGGCGCTGCACTCCGGCAAGTGCCTCGACGTGTATTTCCAGTCTCCGCTGGCCGGTTACCCGGCGCACCAGTGGAGCTGCCAGAACGCGCCCAGTCAGCTCTGGGGTCTGGAGCGCCTGACCGGGGGCTACTACGCGCTGCGCGCCCAGCACAGCGGTCAGTGTCTCGAAGTTCGTTTCCAGTCGGCAACGCCGGGAGAACTGGTGGTGCAGGCGGCGTGCAGTGGCGACCAGGCGCAGCAGTGGGAGAAGCGCGAACTGGGCGGCGGGGTGTTCGAGCTCCGTGCGCGTCACAGTGGGCTGTGCCTGGAGGTGGCCGGTGCCGGCTCGGATGACGGCGCGTTCATCAGCCAGTGGGATTGTTCCGGCGCGCCCAACCAGCTCTGGCGGCAGATCGAGCCGGATCCGCAGGCGCCGAACATGGGCAAACCCGCTCCAGCCGGCGCCATCGACCTGTTCAGCGGCGATAACACGCTGGCGTGGTCTTCGACCGGTTCCACCTGGCCGGTGCAGGAAGGCGAGTTGCGTGTGGGCAGCGGCGACCTGGTGAGCGAGAAGAACTTCCGCGACTTCTTCGCGCATATCGAGTGGTGGGTGCCGGACAATCAGGGCCAGGCTACCGAGCAGGATGACGGTAATAGCGGCATCTACCTGCAGGACCGGTATGAACTGCAGGTGCTCAACTCCTTCGGCAAGGCGCTGGACGGCGCTGATGACGCCGGCGCCATTTACGGTATCGCCAATGCCGACAGTAACGAGGCGCGCTCGCCCGGCACCTGGCAGCTTTACGAAATCACCTTCCGCGCGGCGCGCTTTGACGCGTTTGGCAACAAGGTGGAAAACGCGCGCGTCACGGTGGACTGGAACGGGGTGCGCGTACACCGCGATCTCGAATTACCGGGTGTGACGGCTGGCGCGGGCCAGTCCGAATCTGCCGCTCCCGGGCCGCTGCGGCTGCAGGATCACCCGAATTTCTCGGAAAAACCACGCTTCCGTAATATCTGGGTGATGCCGCTCAATCTGTAGCGCGTCGCCCCGCGCTTGCCGACGCGCCAGTCTGTCCTATACTTTTTGCTGTTACCCGCCCGGCGCGGGGCGCCCGAGTGTTGCCCCGCGCCCTGATTTTCAGCTCCGTCATGTTATGTGTCGCAGCGCAAATCCCGATGGTCAGGAGTTGACCCATGCGCAAAAATTTCACCGCTTTCACAGTCGGCCTGGTCCTTGCCTGGCTCGCCGTTCCCGCGTTTGCCGTCACCTATGATGTGTCAGGCACCTTTACCTCACTCGGTGGTTATACCGAGCCTGGCAGTGCCAACATCATCAACAACGGCAGTATCGTTATCAGCGGCCGGGTGCAGACCGACACCGATGCACCGGGATACACCATCCTGGGCGGTGACATGACCCTGCTGGGAAATATCAATCTCACGGCGCTGGGTGTCACGGTCGACTTTCGTCTGGACCTTGCTGACGGCGTGCCCAGTGATGCCGGGGTGGTTTTCCACTCCGGCACGGTGTGCGTAGCCACCCCCGGTTCGGCCTCCTGCTCCTTTGGCGAATTCGATGTCGGCGTGCCGCCCATCACGTCGGTCGACTTCTCATCCAACAACACGTTTCTCGGCCAACAGATCGCGGGCTTTGCACTCACAGGAGGGGCCGGTGGTGAGAGCTTTACGATCGCACAGCCCGGTGGGGTCACACCGGTGCTGGGTCCCGACCCCGCTGACTGGGCCAGGGCCAGTGGCTTCGTTTCAGTGCTGGGTGTCGATGCGGGCACATTTGTCGACGGCGATGTGCTCTTCACCCGCGTTACCCAACCCAACCTGGTGGTGGTGCAGGTCGATGACCTGGGGGTCGACG
>CAYGOX010000058.1:279-14539 GCA_964351485.1 uncultured Halioglobus sp. | reverse complement strand
TGCTCACACTTGGGATCAGCCAGTGGCTCGCCGCCCGGACACTGCGAAATCCAGACTCGACGCTGCACACCAGAGTTACCCGTGGTGGACGCAACCGAAATCTGGCCTCCGTAGCTTGTACCCGCTGTCGCGGTAAACTCTGTAGCGGCACTGCCGGTACGACCCAGCGAAATGCGAGTCTGGCTGGGTGTAAGCGCCCAGTTTACGCTATCAATCGGATCGATAGTCTCAGGAATCTCACCGCACTCAGGATCAATGGTCGTACCTGAAGAACTCGTGGTTCCTGAGGACGTAGTGCCCGAGGACGTCGTACCTGAAGACGTTGTGCCGGAAGACGTTGTGCCGGAAGACGTCGTACCTGAGGACGTTGTTCCAGAAGACGTCGTACCTGAAGATGTAGTGCCCGAAGACGTGGTGCCCGAAGAGGTTGTGCCTGAAGAGCTGCCGGTTTCTTCCGTCACAATCAATACATTGCCAGCCGGGCCGGTGGAAATTTCGATACCGTCAATTTCTTCGCCATTCAGAAAAATGGCAGCGTACAGTGAGGTAGGAACTGAGATCGTTGCTGCTGCGATAGCCAGCGGAGCGAACAAGTTGCGCATGATGGTACTCCTGAGATGGTCTTTATCTATATTGTTTAGATATAACTAAACTATATGCAGATCGTTAGTAAAATGCCAGCGTAATTCCTGACTTAAACCGGAACTAGTCCACAGAATTGCGCAGTTTCTGACAGCGAAGCTTGAACATAGTTGCATCACGCTGACCTTTACCACCCACTTTTTACCACAATTCCAACAATCACCCCGAGCCAGGAGCAACGAAGCGATTGTCGGGTTAAAAAAAACGCGGCTCGAAAGCCGCGTCTTTTTATACGTACCACTTCCTAACCCAGAAGAGTCAGGTGGCAACTGCACTACGGAGTAGGTGCAGGAGCCGGGGCCGGAGCAGCGCCGATCAGGCGAGTCGCCTTGTGCGTCACGGAGCCAGCGTAGTTCGACAGCAGACCACCGATGTCGCCGTTGACGTACTTCTGGACCGCGAAGCCGATGACCGGCAGACCTTCGAACTGGCTGCCACCTGCAATCAGCGGCTGACGCGTGGCGGTAACGAAGTTCATCTCGGCCCAACCGTTGTTGAAACCGTCTTCCAGCGAGAAGTTGGTACCTGTGCGAGTTGAAGCGCTCAGGACGTTGCTTCCGTTGAAGGTCATGACGTTTGCTTCGTAACACAGGGCAAACGGCACATCGGGAGTGCCCGGAGGACGCGGCGAGAAGTCGTTCGATCCCGGAGGTGCAGTCGGCGTACCTTCTTCACGATCCCAGTAAACGATGGTGAATTCCTCACATGAGCTTGAAGTGTCCTCATCCCAGGGAGTCAGGAAGGGATCTTCAGCCGGGGTAACCGCAACGTAGTCGCGCTTGGTGGGGAAAGTCATAACCCAGTCAGTACCGGCAGAGATAGACGGCTCAAGCACATAATCGTTGGAGATTGTGTTGTGCATGATGGTCGCGCTAACCGCGTCCAGGCCATCGTCTGCAGTGTCAGAAGTCACTACGTTGCCGTCGATAACGTCGTAATCAGCAGTAGAGTTGTTCAGTGACGGATCCAGTGAACCCGGGTTTGTGTGAACAACGCCAGTGATGGGGTCGAAGAAGTTATCGAATGCAACTGCGTCGTAAGTGGCGTCAGTACCTTCGTCAACGTTGATCAGAACGCCGTAGCCGTACAGGCCGCCAGTCGGATCACTGGTGCCGTCCTGCGGGTTCACGTCCCAAGCACCGCCGGGCAGCCAGGCAGCGTCCAGATCAGGACAGTCGCTCGGTACGCCATTTACGTGCTCGATGTCGAAAGGCCAGTTTTGAGAGCCAATTTCGATAGTCGCCATCTCGATGACTTCAACATAACCTTCGCCAGTACGCTCGGTGCCATTGATGGAGTCATCAGCGTATTCGAACTCACGGAACGGGATAGTGTCACCGTTGGAGATTGCCAGCGGAACAGTACAGCTGGTGTCGGCAGAAGTGATTGTGCCGCCGTTCTCGTCAGCAGTGATCAGCGCAGACCAGTGGTCGCGGGGCGACAGGTACAGGTTAAAGTCAAGTACCTCCTGGCTGTTCATAGACTCGAGAATACGAACCTTGACGGCTTTGAAGTCGTCAGTAGTGTTCACGAGGTTGATGTATGTGTCCTGGCCGTCCTCAGTGGTGTAGAACGGGTAGATCAGAACCTGACCAAGCCCGTCCGAGTTAACATGAACGGCTTGCGCTCCGTTAACACCGGTCAGTGCAGCGAGGACTGCCGCGGGAAGTAGTTTCTTCATGTTTGTTACTCCTAGGTTTAACAAATATCGTTGTTGCAAGTTAATTTAAGCTGCATTGAGTAAGGCGTAAGTATGCCCCCATTCCATACCCCTGTCCACTGTCCACCTGCAAAAACGTGGGTAGGGAGGTGTCTAACACATACATACGGGGCGAAAATTAGCACAGTGCCCAGAGAGCGTCAACTTTATAAATGCCAAATAGTTGCGCTTCGAAACCGGCCGTAAAAATTACCGCTTTGCGGCTCAAAAACCCTTTAAAATTAGGCATTAGGCCCCGCTTCCACAAGCCCTTCCGAGCATCCTGAACGAGCCGCTGGTGCCAATCTGGCATCGCGATTGGGGCACCCCGGCACACGGCCAAAAACTACCCCACATAGGGCACCGGCTCAGGGCGAAACATAGAGCCACCAGGCCCCCTCTGAGAGCACCCAGCGATAGTCCCTCGGACGCCGTGCTTCGACACCCAGTTGAGGCACCGAATACTCGACCCAAATCCGCACCGTGCACACCTCCGGCTCGCACGTAACAGTGTCAACATCCGCCTTGGTCCAGCGCGCCGCACCCTGGATCCGGGCGTTGTACCGCCCGACCGAGGCGAACTGGCGATAACTGGGCGAGGTGAACTCATAAGCCCCCTGCAAATTGCCCTCCAACAGGGCATCGGCCCAGCCCTGGGCTCGCTCTGCGACGATTTCCTCCGGGGGGCGGTTATCGGGGGTGAGGGAGGCGCAGCCGGGCAGAAACCCGACGAGCATCACCAGAACAGGCAACCGCAATGAGTCAAACAATCTCAACATATCTCTGATGATCCCTACTTTCCTTTGGGCTTGAGGTTTTCCTCCCGCTTGGGATCGGAGAGGAATGCGGAGGTATCTTCCATGTCAATCAATTCGAGGCCGCGCAACTGGGAGCGCATTTCGTTGCTCACCTCCCGAAGCTCGGCATCGTTATAGATGGCACGCGGGGTTATGACAACCAACAGTTCTGTGCGCTTTTCTACATTGGTCTTGCCCCCAAACAACGCGCCGAGCACGGGAATCTCGTGCAGCAACGGCACGCCCCCACTGTCACGGCTCTTGTTCTCGAGGATCAGCCCACCGAGCACAATGGACTCACCCGAGCGAACTGCAACCCGGCTCGTGATTTTCCGCTCCAGGAAGGAGGGCAAAGAGTCGTTCCCAATGACCGTGGATGCTTCCGATGCGTTGATATCGGTCACGGCCTGCTCGACCTCCATGGTCACCATGCCGCCCGCATTGACTGACGGTGTGACGGTTAGCTGAACACCCGTGTCACGGTACGACACCGACCGTGTGACCGTATCGCCCGTGGCTACGGCGTTGCCGGCAACTGCGAACTGGTTACCTACCTGAATCGTGGCCGTCTGGTTATCGAGCACCATCACCGACGGAGAAGAAATCACGTTCAACAGATTCTTGGAGGCAAGCGCATTCAGTACCGCCTTCACTACACCACTACTGTTGATGACCGAATAGGAAAAGTCATCACCCGAAACCGTCGGTCCACCGAAGAGTTGGCCAACGCCGGTATACCCGCCGTCAAGCTTCCCATCGAAGGTCCATTTCAACCCATACCTGAGCTCATCATCCAGCGTCACCTCAACAATACTCGCCTCGATAATGACCTGGGTCGCAGGGATATCCAGCCGCTTCAGCGCGGGCTCGATCTTCCGGTACTCCTTGCCCGTGGCGTAGATCAACAGGGCGTTGTTGGCATCGTCGGCCACAACGCGCACGTCACCGACGCTGAAATTGGACGGCCCGTCATAACCCGAACCAGAGGCGCCACTGGAACCGCTATCGGACTGGCTTTCCGAGCCCGAGCCGGTCACCCGCTCGGGGGTCATCCCCGGGGCGACGCCGGAACGGTTACCCGAGCCCTTGCCAGTGCCGCCAAATACCGTGCTGAGCAGGGTGGCGAGATGCTCCGCACTGCTATTTTGCACCTCATACACGTATAGCTGCCGTTCGTAATTGGCATCCGGCGCCTTGTCGAGGCGCTTGATCCAGGTTTCGATGCGTTTCAGGTAATGAGCCCTCGGGGTCACCACCAGGAGGCTCGACAGGCGCGGCACCGGTACCAGCCGCACCGCGCTGCCGATACCGGCCAGACCCTCGGCCTCGCCCTCGCCCGCTCCCTTGCCGAGCAGAGCGCTCAGAGCGGTCTCCACCTCTTCCAGGCTGCCGTTCTCAATGGGGAAAATTCCCACTGACATACCCTTGAGCATATCGACGTCGAAGGTATTGATGATGTCCTGCCAGCCCGACAGCTGAGCGCGGGTACCGGCGAGCATCAGGATGTTGCGCAGGTTGTCCACGCGGACAAAGGCCGTTTCTTCCGCCACCGGGCGCAGTATTTCCGCCATGCTCGCGGCGCTGATGTAGCGCAGCGGAATGATCACGGTACTGAACCCTGACACACTCGAGGCGGAGGCCGCCACGCTGGGCTGCAACTTGCTCATCTGGCCGGAGCCGCTGACGAAATAGCGGCCCTCGGAATCACGGATCATCAGGGCGCTGTTTGCCTTGAGCAGCGACTCCAGGATATCGAGCAGCTCGTCGCGGGGAACGGGCGTACGCGTGCGCAGGGTAACCTCACCGATGATGGGATGTTCGACAATGTAATCGAGCTGCAGGATGTCGCCCATGATCGCGTGCACCACTTCGGTCAGCGGGGCCTGCTCGAAATTCAGGCTGACGTCCTCGCCGAGAAACCGGACAGGCTCCTGGGCCTTGGGCAGGCGCACCAGCTGGTCGGTCCCCTCGTACAGGGTGGGGCCCTGCAAACCACCTTCTGCCGCCGCCTCGGACGAATCGGGGTTTTCGCCCGAGCGCCGTGCCTGCAGGGCAGCCTCCAGCACGGACTGTGCCGTCGTGAGCTCAGGTGCCGCTCCGGTAGCAGACGGGTCGGTCTCCATCGTAGTGCAGCTCGAAAGGAGCAGACTGAACGCCGTGTAAACGAACGGCTTGAGATACCTTTGGTCCATCAACGTGATGCGCCTGTCTAATTTGTTATCGGTTCCGACGACTTCCGTGCGCCGGCGCGTTTCCTGGCCGTTGCCCGGGGTTTTTTCGACGCCGCATTGGCATCGAAGTGCTCAAGCGAGAGCGTCCGGGACTCTTCACCGCTCTCGAAGATGGCCCCGTCAGGTGCCATCATACTCAGCGTCCAGCCATCGACCGACTCTCCAATATTCACCCGCAACTGCTTCCCCTGGTGCAACAGGATCACACCGTGACTGCTACCGGACGCGTAGGCGCCGAGAAGTCGCGTCTTGTCGATGGAGGTCGGACCGGATGCAGCGACGGACGTGATCTCAACCTCCTCGGTACCCTCCGGCGGAATATACGGCTGTCTACCGGCCCAGAACAGGGGCTTGGACACCAGGCTCTCGCCCGCGTTCATCTGCTGTTCGAGCGCACCGCGATCTACGCCGCTGACCGACAGTGACGAGGCCGCAGGTTCAATCGGCTCCGGCGGAGACAGCGTGAACCAGCGGAACACGCCCCAGGCCAGCTGCAGCAACAGAACAATCGTCAGGCCGACTGCGAGCGGCTGTATTCGCTGAACCATGACAGCACTCATAAACTGTCTCCGGTAGACCGGGCCGCAATCGCGCTAGTGTAACGCATCAGCCTTTCAACCTTAACGCTGTCAGCTTGAAGCGCGCGGTCAGCCTGCGGGTATCTCCCTCAACCTCCGGCTCCGGCTGGCGCGTCCGCCGGCGTGAGGCTCGCGCGGGCTTTACCGATAGCGACTGCACAAACACCAGTGGCCGCATCTCCTCTAGGGCTTCCAGTGCCTGCTCGAGGGAATCGATATTGCCCTCTGCAGTAAGATCCAGCACCAGGCGCTCATAGCCCTCATGCGCCTGTCGCGGCAGTATCTGACTGCCAGAAACGGACAGCCCGGCGGCGGTGACCAGCTCACGGACGTCGCGCTGCATGGCGGCTTCAGTCGCCGCGGCATCGGGCTGCGCAGGATAAGCCACATCTTCCAATATGAAGGATGCCTGCAAGTCGGCATCAATGAGCGCATCCGCACTCTGAACAATGCCGAGCAGCCTGGCCGTGCGGGGCGTGATCGTCTCGATCTGCTCGACATAACCCTGCCGGAGGCTCCACAAATTGATCAACACATAAAGCAGCAATCCGACGACAACCGCCGCAGTCGCCGCCACCACCACGAAAGCGCGTTCTACCGGGCGCTTCACGGCCCCTCCTCCGCTGGGTTGCTGGTCAGGTTGAGGACAAATCGCTCCATACCTGAGCGCACCTTCTTGAAGGCGATGGGCGCTTCCACACTGGCGTAGTCAGGATTTTCCAGCAACTGCTGCATGACCGCCGCCGCGTTGCCTGACTCTCCCTCGATCTTGATCTTCCGACCCTTGATTTCAGCTGTGCTCAACCACGTCTCGTTCCCCAGCACCTGGGTCAACCTGCGCAGCTCGGCGCGCGGCGAGTGCAGGGAATCGGTGAGCGCCTGCGCCTGGCTGATCACGCTCTTGGACAGCGCCACCTGCTCGCGCACGCGCATCACATCCGCCGACTCGCGCTCGGCCTGAGCGTAAAAGGCCTGCTCGCGCTGCAGTTCGAGGTACTTGGTGCCAGTGGCGAGCGCGGCCATGACGACAAGGGCGACGACGCAGTAAGCTGCCGTCATCGCCAACCGCCGCATCCTGCCCGCGTTGCGCCGATGCCGGGGTACCTCGCCAAAATCGGGGAGCACAAAGAAGGCCGGCGCAGTCGCACCCGGGGGCGCGATGTCGGCCCAGATTTCGAATTCGTGTACGTCGTGACTGTCGTAATGCCGCGCGACATGGGCCATTACCGCGCTGCGCGAGCTGATCACCAGGGCGACATCCAGGTGCGTTTCGCCGCGCGCCTGTATCGTCCAGCCCGCGCTTGTATCGTCGTCGGTGAACGGGCTGCTGCTGTTGATTTCCATCGCCATGACGGCGTCGATTTCCGGCTCGGCCGCACGCGGGATTTCCAGGTGGCGCACCAGCACCAGTTCATCCGGCAGCAGGATGGCGGTACAGGCCAGCGAGGCACTGTTCGCAGGGCGACCGACCGGTTGCCCGGCGCAGTAGTAACGATCCTGCTCCCCCGCCTGCCGAACACACACCACCTCGTCGACCGCCGCAAGTACGGGCGAACCCGCATCCCAAAGAAACTCCCGCCAGCCGGCCCGGAAATAGTAGCCCACCTGGCGCAAATCCAGGCCGAACAGGTTCCAGGGCTGGCTAGAGTCCAGCATCGGGCGCCTCCCGGTTTACCAGGTCCGCCGAGAGGTTCTGCGTAGTGGCGCGCACGGGTTCGGTGTGAAAGAAGTGCCAGGGCAGCTGGTCGGGGCCCTGGCGGTCGCGGTCGACCCAGCGCCGGCGCAGGAACGTCGTATCATCCACAGTCACGATGGCGTCCACCCGGAAAACGGACAGGGAAGCGTCGCTGAAAAACGATGGTTCAACCGATTCGGGCAGCCCCAGCGACACCGCATCTTCCTCCCTGCGCAGCTGCGCATACTCCAGCGCCTCCTGCTCGTTCATCCCCAGCCTCTGCAGAACCTCGACCGGCGCCGCCAGCCAGTCGATCGTCGCAAGACTTTTCTGGCTGACGTAGACCGAGTCACGTAACGCTTCGTAGAGATCCCGGTCGAACCCCGGCACCAGTAATAAATCTTCGATGGCCTCAAATCGCCCATGGCGCATCCCTTCTTGCTCTTCTTCAGCACCTTCCCCGGGCGTTCGCCACTCTACCACACTGATCGCGAGCTCTCGTGCGACATTTTCGTCAAAATTCCCCGCGCCCAGGAGCACGCTGAAGAGCAGGTCTTCGGGCGCCTTGTTCAGGTCGATCAGGCCGGACAACGGCGTGAGACTGACGCTGACTGTGTAATCGCCCATCGGTTGCTGGAAGAGATGCTGAGCGCGCACGAAAAACTCGCCCTGCGTTTCGAGATAGCGCGCGTGGGCGAGGACGAGTTGTATCGCACCATCGGCAAGCGCTTCGGCACGGGCCTTGCCCGAATGCAGCTGGGCCAGCTTGATATCCACCCGCGCCTGCATGACCACGCCGGCCACGAGAATCGACATGGCGGCGATAAACCAGACCAGAATGGCAAGCGCCACGCCGCGCTGGCGCCCTATTCCATCCACATTAACGCGCATTGACTGGCGCCCCGTTCAAGCGCACGACAATCTCCGGCCAGTACCGCTCGCCAGCCCGAATATTCACCTTGACCGCCACCGGGTTGAAGCGTTGCCCCGGCCATTCCTCCAGCCACTCGCCGCCCGGCGTTGCCCGGTAACCAATGGAGAACTCAGACAGGGATTCCACCAGCACCCTCGACGCGAGTTCGGCCTCCTCGAAGGCGGTGTAATCGCGCTCATACGGACGCCAGGAAAATACCAGCCGTCCGTTCGCCGGCGCCAGGCGCATTACGTGTGCACCGCCAAGGTTGGCGCCGGCCACCAGCGGAGCCACCCAGATCAGTTCCCGTGAATTGCCGGCAAAATAGGTATCGCCCGTCTGACCCGGCGGCGCCGACTGTTGCTGCGCGGCGCCGATGCGCACCACCGGCAGTACGCCCTCCAGGTTGCGGCGCAGGAAATCGCTGACGATGCGTACCTGGTCCACGCGACCTGTCACCGCATCCAGTGCAGATCGGGTCTGCCCCAGGGTGCGCATCGCGGCGACAATAGCCACCATCATCAGGGATAGCAGGGTCAGGGCAATCAGCACCTCGAGGAGGGTGAACCCACGATCGCGTCTCACTCGTACTCCTCGATGCCGGCCACGACTGAGGTGAGCTTGAACACACGCTTCTTGTCGCCGTCGGGCCAACTCACGGACACCGCCAGGTTTTGCAGCATGCCTTCGCGGAACTGCACCTCTTCGGGAAAGACTACGGGTTGCGCGTCGACCACCCAGGAAAACCCGCTGGGTGTACTGCCCTGACGGCTCAAACCCTCCTGAGGAACGACGGCGTGGTCGGCCACCAGAGAGCGCGCGAGTTCCACCGCATAGGCCATTTTTTCGTCGACGGCCACGGTGCGCGTGGCGCCACCGGCAGCCTGGTAAAGGGCGGCGAGCGAAATGCCCAGGATGGCGATGGCCACGACCATTTCCAGCAAGCTGAAACCGTCATCACGTCCTGCAAAGACTGACAAAGCCATCGATAAAAGAAGTATCCACGTCCCGGAATGCGGCCAAGTATAAACGAAAGGCCGGCGGGGCGTGCCGGTCCGGAGGATCAGAACGCGACCGCCGGACAAAGTTCCCGCGACGGCCGCGATGTGAGGAAACGGTGGCCCCGGAAAAGGGCCGAACCGGGTCAGGCCACTTCGAACAGGCCGGCGGCACCCATGCCGCCACCAATACACATGGTCACTACCACGTGCCGGGCACCGCGGCGCTTGCCCTCGAGCAGGGCGTGACCGACCATGCGAGCGCCACTCATACCGAAGGGATGGCCGATAGAGATCGAGCCGCCGTTCACGTTGAGGCGGTCATTGTCGATACCCAGCTGGTCGCGACAGTAGATCACCTGGCAGGCGAACGCCTCGTTCAGTTCCCACAGGTCGATATCGCCAACCTGCAGCCCGTGACGTTCCAGCAGTTTCGGTACGGCGAACACCGGCCCGATACCCATCTCGTCCGACTTGCAGCCCGCCACGGCGAGCCCGCGGTAAATACCCAGCGGCGACAGACCCTTGCGCGAAGCCAGCTCTGCGTCCATCACCACGCAGGCCGATGCACCGTCGGACAGCTGCGAGGAGTTCCCCGCGGTGATGTACTTGCCCTCCTTCACCCACTGGCCGTCCTTGAACACCGGCTCCAGGGAAGCGAGGCTTTCCAGGGTCGTGGAGGGTCGGTTGCAATCGTCGCGATCCACCACGGCGTCCTCGTAGGTCGTTTCGCGCGTTTCCTTGTTAAACACTGCCCGGGTGGTGTTCATCGGCACGATCTCGTCGTCGAACAGTCCCCCCTCCTGCGCCGCTGCCGTGCGCTGCTGGCTCTGCAGGGAGTAAATGTCCTGGTCTTCGCGACTGATCTGGTAGCGCTCCGATACCACCTCGGCCGTTTCGAGCATCGGCATGTAAGCAGTTTCGTCGATGGCAGTCACCGTGCTGGACACATTGCGATAGGCGTTCTTGTGCTTTGTCTGCACCAGCGAAATCGACTCGACGCCACCGGCCACGGCAATGTCGTATTCGTTGCACATGATGCTCTTGGCAGCGGTGGCGATAGACATCAGGCCCGACGAGCACTGCCGCTCGATCGACATACCGGCCACACTGTCGGGCAGTCCACCGGCGATACCGCACAGCCGCCCGATATTGTAGGCCTGTGTGCCCTGCTGCGCCGCGGCACCGAAAATGCAATCGTCGACTTCGGCCGGGTCGATACCCGCGCGCTCGACCGCGGCTCTCACCACGTGCCCGCCCATCGCCGGCGCTTCGGTATCGTTAAAACCACCGCGAAACGACTTGGCAAGACCGGTGCGGGCTGTGGATACAATAACGGCTTCTCTCATGGTTATCTCCAAGGGGTAACAGGATGTCTCAGGCGCGCTGGCTTGAGACCGGGACAATTTCGCCCGTCATGTAACTGGAATAGTCGGACGCCAAAAAGAGCATGACGTTGGCGACCTCCCAGGCTTCCGCGGCGCGACCGTAGGCTTCCTTTGCCTCCAGTTCCGCGAGTAATTCTTCCGACGCCGACTTGCGCAGCATCGGGTGCAACACGATAGAGGGCGCCACCGCGTTGATTCGTACATTGAACTCCGCCGCTTCCAGGGCAGCACACCGCGTCAGCGCCATCACGCCGGCCTTCGCCGCCGCGTAGTGGGCCTGCTCTTTCTGTGCGCGCCAGCCCAGCACCGACGCGTTGTTCACGATAACGCCGCCCTCGCCGCGGCCTTTCATCACCTGCATCATGTAGCGCGTCATGCGCATGGTGCCATTGAGCGTCACATCAATCACGCGATGCCACTCGTCATCTTCCATGTCGATCAGGAGCTTTGACGTACCCAGACCGGCGTTGTTGATCAGGATATCGGTACCCCCCAACGCCTCTTCGGCAAAATCCACCAGGGCGCGCACGTCATCCTCCACCGCCACGTTGCCCACCTTGCCGTAGACCTCGCTCAGGCCTGTCTCTTCCTTGAGCTTCTCGACGGCGGCGTCGAGCCGGCCCTCGTGAATGTCGCTGAGCACGATTCCCCGGGCTCCCTCTTCCACCGCCCGGGTCGCCGCGGAAAAGCCGATACCGGCGCCCGCCGCCGCGGTAATGAGTACACTCCTGCCCTTGATCAGGCCGTGCCCGGGCACGTATTGGGGCGATTTCAGGTCCATGGATTTACCTCGTTTGTAAAGCGGGCTCAGCCCGCGGTGCCGCGCGGCTCCTTGGGCATACCCAGGCCGCGCTCTGCGATGATATTGCGTTGAATCTGGTTGGTGCCGCCGTAGATCGTGTCGGAACGGACGAACAGGTACATGGACTGCAGCCGGCTGAGCTCGTAGGGCGCACCCTCGAGAATCTCACATTCCGGGCCCAGCACATCCATCGCCAGTTCGCCCAGACTGCGGTGCCAGGTGGCCCAGAACAGCTTGTAGATCAGGGCCTCCTTCTGCAGGGAACCGTCACTGGTGCTCTGCCCGGAGAGCATGCGCATCGCGTTGTAGCGCATGATCTTCAACTCGGCATGTGCGCCGGCGATCCGCTGCCGGATAACCGGATCCTGCGCCGCACCGTTCTCGCGGGCCAGGCGCACGATCTCGTCCAACTCGTTCTGGAACTGCATCTGCTGACCGAGCGTGGACACACCGCGTTCAAACCCAAGCAAGCCCATGGCGACCTTCCAGCCGTCACCGGGCTGGCCGACGATGTCAGTGGCATCGCACTCGGCGTTGTCAAAAAACACCTCGTTGAATTCCGATGTGCCGGTAATCTGCTCGATCGGGCGCACCTCGATGCCCGGCTGGTCCATCGCCACCAGGAAAAAGCCCAGGCCCTTGTGTGCAACAGAGTCGGGATCGGTGCGTGCAATGACGAAGCAGTAATCAGACTCGTGGGCCAGTGACGTCCAGACTTTCTGGCCGTTGAGAATCCACTTTCCGGTCGACTCGTCAAAGTGCGCCCGGGTCTTGACGTTGGCAAGGTCCGACCCGGCACTGGGTTCGGAGTAACCCTGGCACCACAGTTCCTTGCCCGCGACGATGCCCGGCAGATAACGCTGCTTTTGCTCATCCGAGCCGAACGCAATGATGGTGGGCCCGGCAAGCCCCTCACCGATATGACCGACGCGGCCGGGTGCACCGGCACGCGCGTATTCCTCGAAGAAAATTACTTGCTGTTCAATAGAGCATCCACGGCCACCGAATTCGGTGGGCCAGCCAACACAGGTCCAGCCGCCCTCGGCAAGCTTCTGCTCCCACACCTTCCGCTCGTCGGGGTACATGTGCTCATCACCCGGACCACCCCGGTACTTCAGCTTTGCGAACTCCCCGGTCAGGTTGTCTGCAAGCCAACCGGCGATTTCCTCGCGAAACGCCTCGTCTTCAGGACTGAAACTCAATTTCATGCGACAGCCTCCTGGTCCAGCAACAGACGGGCCAGCCGCTCCCTGTGGAGCGCGCCATTACCCAGCAGGTGTTCGGAACTCTTGGCGCGTTTAAAATACAGGTGTACATCGTACTCCCAGGTGAATCCGACACCTCCAAACAATTGCAGGGCATCGCCCGCCACCGCGAAGTACGCGTCGGAACAATAGGACTTGGCCACGCTCGCCGCCTCGGCCAGCTCTGCGCCCAGCGGTCCGCCGCTCAGCGCCTCGGAAGCCACGCACGCCGCGTAGTAGACGGCTGACCGGGCTACCTCGATCTGCAGCATCATGTCTGCGGCCTTGTGCTTCACCGCCTGGTAACTGGCAATGGTGCGATTGAACTGGACACGCTCGCTGGTGTAGGCCACGGTCATATCCAGCAACTGCTGCGCGCCGCCCACCTGCTCCGCTGCAACCGCAATGGCCGCGAGATCAAGCACCTTTGCCAGCGTCTCGCCACCTTCACCGGGCTCACCTAATAGCGAATCGCCCGCCACGGTCACAGATGCGAGTTCAACGCTCGCCTGCTTGCGAGTCTGGTCCATCGTGGGCAGCCACGTCCGGGTAACACCAGGGCTCGCGGCGTCGATCACGAACAGGCTGATACCCTGCGCACCGGACGAACCGGCTTCGCGCGCAGCGACCACCAGGAAATTCGCGGTATGCCCATCGACGACGTATCGGTAATTGCCGTCCAGGACGAACCCGTCACCGTCGGCACGCCAGGTTGCTGTCACAGACTCACAACTCCAGTCGCCGCCGCCCGCCGTGAACGCCAGCGTCGCGGTCTCACCGCCTTCGACAATGCGTCCAAGCCACTGCGCCTGCTGTGCCTCGTTACCGGCCAGCAAAACGGCATTTGAGGCCATGGCCACCGTAGACAGGAAAGGGGCGCACAGCAGGTAGCGACCCATCTGTTCCATCGTGGCGACCAGCTCGACATAGCCCAGCCCCATACCGCCGCAGGCTTCGGGCAGGTGGATAGCCTGCCAGTACATTTCGCCACAAATGCGCGACCATAGAGCCTCGTCGTAGCCCGCTTCTGTCGCCATGGCCTGGCGCACAGCCGCACTGGTGGATTCCTGTGCCAGGAAAGAGGCCGCGGTGTCGCGGATCATTTCCTGCTCTTCTGTAAAGGCAAACTCCATCGCTGTTCTCTCTACTTCCTGGGCCCCGACTCAGGTGCCCCAGACTTTCTGCGCCGGCACTTCGCTTGCCAGCAACTGCTCCATGGCCTGGCCGATTTCGGCCGGCGCCCAGGCGGCACCCTTGTCCACGCCCTCGGTCGTACGCCAACCGTCGCAGATA
>CAYGOX010000058.1:0-269 GCA_964351485.1 uncultured Halioglobus sp. | reverse complement strand
CGGCCTCGAAGACGCGGCCGCTGACATGCGCCGCCTCGGCGCTCGCCAGCCATGCCAACAGGTTGGATACGTTCTCCGGGGCGAAATGGTCGAAACTTCCGTCTTCGGGCTTGGCCATACGCTGGGCCATCTCCGGTACGGCGGTTGTCATGCCGGTGCGCGCGGACGGCGCTACCGCATTCGCGGTGATGTTGTAGCGCGCCAGCTCTGCGGCCTGGTTGAGGGTCAGCGCGGCGATGCCGGCCTTGGCCGCCGCGTAGTTGGACTGA
>CAYGOX010000057.1:12968-14571 GCA_964351485.1 uncultured Halioglobus sp. | reverse complement strand
GCTCAAGCCTATTTACGATGCCGTGGGTATCGAGCGGATCAACGTCGCGACCTACCAGGCGGTATCGGGAACCGGCAAGGAGGCCATCGAGGAACTCGCAGGCCAGACTGCGCGGCTGCTGAACGGCCAGGAGATCGAGCGTAACGTGTACCCCAAGCAGATCGCCTTCAACGCGCTGCCGCATATCGATACCTTTCAGGAGAACGGGTACACCCGCGAGGAGATGAAGATGGTCTGGGAGACCCAGAAAATCTTTGATGACCCGAGCATCCTGGTGAATCCGACCTGTGTGCGCATCCCGGTGTTCTACGGCCACTCCGAGGCGGTGCATATTGAGACCGTCGATCCCATCAGCGCCGCCGAGGCCACGCGCCTGCTGCAGAACGCGCCGGGTGTGACCGTGCTCGACGAACGGGCCGATGGTGGATACGCCACCGCGGTCACCGAAGCGGCCGGCAAGGACCCTGTCTTCGTGAGCCGAATCCGCGAGGATATCTCGCATCCGCGCGGCCTGAATATGTGGATCGTGTCGGATAATGTGCGCAAGGGCGCAGCCCTAAATAGTGTGCAAATTGCCGAGAGCTTGGTGTCAACCTACCTTGATTAATGGGGGTAATTCACTGATACTTGGGGCGTTATTCGGGGTGTTTTGCGTGCCAGAAACACGGCATTGGCGCGGTTTTCAAGGCCAATAGGGAACGTTTTAACAGCGTCTTGACCGCCCGGCAAAAACGTCCGCAGGGGCATGACACTAGCGGCATATTAACAGCGGCACCAGTTTCCAGCAGCCCGGATATCAGGGTCGACCATTGGGGGGTCGGCTGACGATCATTGGGGAAAATAATAAGGGGCTGCTATGGCTCGTAAGTTAGCGTCAGTGGTGTTCTCACTAGGGTGTCTCCACGCGAGCTCGGTCTATGCCCTGGGTCTCGGCGAAATCTCGCTGGACTCTTTCCTCAACCAGCCACTGGATGCGTCGGTGGAACTCCTCAACACCGAGGGGATGCACCAGGACGAAATTCGGGTTCGGCTAGCCACGCGCGAAGATTTCGACCGGCTCGGTCTCGATCGCGCGTATTTCCTCACCAATATCCAGTTTGAAGTGGTCATGGATAACGGCGGGCGGGCGCACATCAAGATGACGTCCGAAGAGCCTGTGCTCGAACCCTATCTCGATTTCCTGATCGAAGCGCGCTGGCCCTCCGGTCGCCTGCTGCGCGAATACACCGTGCTGATCGATCCGCCCGCGTTCGCACAGTCCGACAATGTCGTGTCGGCCAGCGCCCGGGTGGAAGAGGTCGAGGGTATCCCGGCTCCGGCAAAAAAAAAGCCGGCCGCCACTAGCGGCACCCAGGTAACCGTCAAGAAATCCACCCTCGCACCGGGGGAGATGCCGCAGCGCGACTACAACGCCGCGGCCGCACAGTCGCCAGCACCGGGCAGCCGTTACATGATTGGCCGCGACGACACGCTGTGGACAATTGCCTCGCGCGCGCAGCCTGCCGGCGCATCGGTTTACCAGACGATGCTAGACATTCAGCGCCTGAACCCCGACGCGTTTATCAACGGGAACATCAACCGCGTCAAGGCTGGCTACATTATC
>CAYGOX010000057.1:3252-12958 GCA_964351485.1 uncultured Halioglobus sp. | reverse complement strand
GACGATATCAGCTCTGGCGATACTGCCGCGGCACTGGCAGAGGTCAAGGAACAAAATGCGGCATGGCGCGAGCAGCGCGACGCCGAACTGTACGCGAGCCGCGGTCCGACACTGAAGATTTCCGCAGAGGCCGGGGAGGGCGATGTCGCCGCGGCCGGCCTGCCCGACGCGGGCGGTGACGACAGCTTCGGCGGCACGGATCCCGAGGGTGATGCGGGCGAACTGTCCGATGCGTCGGCACAAAACCGTCTGGCTGCGATGCAGCAGCAACTCGAAACCCTGCAGCGAATCGTCAATCTGAAGGATGAGCAGATTGCCGCGCTGCAAAACGCGCTGAGCGATGCGGAATCGGGTGAGGAGATTGTCGATTCACTCGAAGATCCCATGCTGGATACGCCGTTTGGCGACGAGGGCGACGCTGCACTGGATGCGGCTATCGCCGCCGAAGACGCGGCGCTCGATGCCGCCGCGTCCGTCGATGACGCACTCGACGACGGCGTGGACGACGCCGTAGACAACTACGTGGACCCCGAGCCCGAGCCCGCCGCTGAACCTGCGCCGGCGCCGGCGCCGGTGAAAGAAGTAAAACCTGCGTCAGAAAAGCCCAAGATCACCACCCGTCCGGCACCTGAACCCGAAGGCGGTAACTGGCTGACTTACGGCCTCTATGGACTGGGCGGCCTGTTGGTCGCAGGTCTGGCACTGCTCTTCGTGCGTCGCCGCGGGAACGAGGATGACGACGACGAGGTCTACGATTCCGACGATGTGTTCTCCGATGTTGAGCTGCGGGAGCAGGAACTCGATGTCCAGGAAGACACCGACGACAGCTTCGAGGCGCCCGCACCGGTCGTGACTGCTGCCGCCACGGCAGCGGGTACGGCCAAAGGATACGGTGAACACCGTCACGACGAGTACGCCTCGGACGTGGAAGCATCCGATGCGCTGGCCGAAGCCGATATCTATATCGCCTATGGACGTCATCCACAGGCGATCGACCTGCTCAACAACGCACTGACCAGCGAGCCGAACAATCCCGTTTACCGCTTGAAGCTCATCGAGATCTACACCGAGCTGGGTGATCGCGGTGCGGCGGCTGCGCAGCTCGAACAGCTGCAGGCGCTCGGTGATCCGCAGGCCAGCGCGCAGGGCGAGGCCATTTTCAACAATGGCGGCTCACTGGATGACGATCTGGATTCGCTGGGAGACGACGGCGCCGAGCCGGGCCTGAAGCCGAATCCGCTGCAGATGGACGAACTGTCCGATGCCGAGCTGGAAGACGAATTCACCGGGCTCGAAATCGAGGAGACCGACGAAGAGGGCGAACTGGACCTGTCTGCGGACTTCGATGATGAAGAGGCCGACGAGGATGACGAGGAACTGGTCATCGCTGCGGATGCAAACGGTCTGTCGACCAAGATGGATCTCGCCCGCGCCTACATCGACATGGGCGATGAGGACGGTGCACGTCAAATCCTCGAGGAAGTGATCGCCGAGGGCAGTGACGAGCTGCGCCTGGAAGCCGAGACCCTGCTCGACCGCATCGGCGGCTAGGCTTGGCTCCCGGTCCCGATCCCCACGCGGACGCCAACACCCTTCACCCTGCGGGCACGCGCTTTGCCTGTTGCCTGGAATATGACGGCAGCAGCTATAACGGCTGGCAATCACAGCCGCACGAAGGTGTATCCACTGTCCAGGATGTATTTGAAGCCGCGCTGGCGACGATAGCCGCTGCGCCGGTGCGCGTGCATTGCGCCGGACGCACCGATACCGGTGTGCATGCGGTTGCGCAGATTATCCATTTTGATTCGCCCGTGCCCCGTGCGTGCCGGGCCTGGACGCGCGGCGTCAATACGGCGCTGCCGCCTGACGTGCGCGTGCACTGGGCCACGCCGGTTGCCCCGGATTTTCACGCGCGGTTCAGCGCTACGGCCAGACGCTATCGCTACCTGGTCGCCAACGTGCCAGCGCGTCCGGCCCTGTTGCGCAACCTGGTGACCTGGCACCGGCGCCCGCTGGACGCCCAGCGGATGCAGCGCGCAGCGCGCGCTCTGGTGGGCGAGCAGGATTTCAGCGCCTTTCGCGCGGCGTCGTGTCAGTCCAACAGTCCCATGCGCAATGTGATGTCGGTGAACGTTACGCGGCAGGGCGATTTTATCGAGATCGATATCCTGGCCAATGCCTTCCTGCATCACATGGTGCGCAACATCGCCGGGTCCCTGCTCGCCGTTGGCGATGGCAGGGCGCAGGAGGACTGGATCAGGGAGTTGCTCGATGGCAGGGATCGCACGCGCGCGGCCGATACCGCCCCACCCACGGGGCTGTACCTCGCCGAAATTGTCTACCCGGCACAGTTCGATTTGCCGCCCGCGGCGGACGGCCCTCTGCTGCCCGGATTCGCCCGCGCGACATGACAGTTAGCCGCCGGGCCGGCGAGCACATGGGCGCCGGGTCTGGTATGATGCGCGGCCTCATTTTGACCACTGGCGCACTGCCGCGTACAGGACCATGAAGCGTACATGCGTGAAAATCTGTGGCATGACGTCGCCCTCAGACGCGCAGCTTGCCGTCGACGCGGGCGCGGATGCGATCGGTCTGGTGTTCTATCCCGACAGCCCTCGGGCGGTCACGCTCGAACAGGCGGCCGAGATCGCCCGCGCTGTGCCGCCGTTTGTCACGGTAGTGGGCCTGGTGGTGAATGAACCGGCCGAGCAGGTGCACCGTATCCTCGAACACGTGCCCATCGACCTGCTGCAATTTCACGGCGATGAGTCACCGGCGTTCTGCGCCGATTTTGCACGCCCCTGGCTCAAGGCGGTGCGCGTGCGACCGGGGCTCGATCTCGAGGCTGAGGCGCGGCGCTTTGCCGCCGCGCGCGGCGTCCTGCTCGACAGCTGGCGAGAGGGCGTGCCCGGCGGTACCGGCGAAACGTTCGACTGGTCACTGGTTCCGCGGGCGCCGGGTCGTCACTGGGTGCTCGCCGGTGGGTTGGACGAGAACAACGTGGCGGCGGCCATTGAGCACCTGCAGCCGCCGGCGGTCGACCTCTGTTCAGGGGTTGAGCGATCTCCCGGGGTGAAGGACGAACAGAAAATCCGGGCGTTCATGCACGCGGTACGCGGTGCGGACGCCCGGCGAGAAGGAGTGGAACATGGGTGACCTGGCCAACGATACCGGGCTCAGCACCGGACCCGACGCGCAGGGACGCTTCGGTCCCTACGGCGGCAAATTTGTCTCCGAAACACTGATGTCTGCGCTTGAAGAGCTGGAGGCGGTCTATCGCCGCCTGTCGGCCGACGAGGATTTTCAGCGCGAACTGGACGCGGACCTTGCCCACTACGTGGGCCGTCCGTCGCCGCTGTACGAGGCAACGCGCTGGTCGGAGCAGGTAGGCGGGGCGCGGATTCTGCTCAAGCGCGAGGATCTCAATCATACCGGTGCGCACAAGGGGAACAACACGATCGGCCAGGCCCTGCTTGCCAAGCACATGGGCAAGCGCCGCATCATCGCCGAAACCGGCGCCGGCCAGCACGGCGTGGCTACGGCCACCATTGCCGCGCGGCTGGGTCTTGAGTGTCAGGTTTTCATGGGTGAAGAGGATGTTCGGCGCCAGGCGCTGAACGTGTACCGCATGAAACTGCTCGGCGCCGAGGTGATTTCTGTGACCTCCGGCTCGCGTACCCTCAAGGACGCGATGAATGAGGCCATGCGCGACTGGGTGACCAATGTCGACGATACCTTCTACGTCATCGGCACTGTCGCCGGGCCGCACCCGTACCCGATGCTGGTGCGCGACTTTCAGTGTGTGATCGGACGCGAGGCGCGCGCGCAGTCGCTGGAGCAGTACGGCCGGCTGCCCGATGCGCTGGTGGCCTGCGTCGGCGGCGGCTCCAATGCCATCGGTCTGTTCCATCCCTTCCTCGAAGACCTGTCGGTGCGCATGTACGGCGTCGAGGCGGGGGGTCACGGGCTGGCCCCCGGTGAGCATGCGGCACCGCTCAATGCCGGCTCGCCCGGCGTGCTGCACGGCAACCGCACCTATCTTCTGCAGGATGACGATGGCCAGATACTGCACACGCACTCGGTCTCTGCCGGCCTCGATTACCCGGGCGTTGGTCCGGAGCATGCATGGCTGAAAGACCTCGGCAGGGTCAATTATGTCGCGGTTAACGACGACGAGGCGCTGCGCGCCTTTCATACCCTGACCCGCGTCGAGGGCATCATGCCGGCGCTGGAGAGCAGCCATGCGCTGGCCTACGCCGAAAAGCTGGCCGCAGACATGTCGCGCGATGAAATGATCATCGTCAACCTGTCCGGTCGCGGGGACAAGGATATCCACACCGTCGCCGAGATCGACGGGATCGAATTCTAGAAACGGGGAACGGGAGAAACCAACCGGTGAGTCGAGTTGCGGGGCGTTTTGAATCGCTCAAGGCCAGTGGTCGCAAGGCCCTGGTGACCTACGTGGTGGCCGGTGATCCTGCGGTCGAGGTGACAGTGCCACTGCTGCATGCCCTGGTGGATGCCGGCGCCGATGTGCTGGAAGTAGGGTTTCCCTTTTCCGATCCGATGGCCGAGGGCGCGGTGATCCAGCTGGGCCACGAGCGCGCGCTGGCCAACGGCGTGTCGCTGCGCCAGGTGCTGGCGATGGTGGCGCAGTTTCGCGAACAGGATTCGACCACGCCGGTGGTCCTGATGGGCTATGCCAACCCGATCGAGCATATGGGGTATGACACGTTCGCAGCGGCCGCCCGCGATGCGGGGGTCGATGCCGTGATCACCGTGGATATTCCACCCGAGGAAATCGAGTGCCTGAGCGCCGCGCTCAGCGCCGGCGGACTCGACGCCATCTTCCTGGTTGCCCCGACAACCCCGGATGAGCGCATCGGCCAGATCGTGGCCAGCGCCAGCGGGTTTATCTATTGCGTGGCCCTCAAGGGGGTGACGGGCGCGGGCAATCTCGACACGCAGGCTGTCGCCGAACGCGTCGCGGCCATCCGCGCGCACACCGATCTGCCCGTTGCCGTGGGGTTCGGGATCAAGGACGCCGACTCGGCGCGGGCGATTGCGGCCACCGCCGACGGCGTCGTGGTGGGCAGTGCGCTGGTCAGCGCGGTCGCCGATGCGGCAAACGGCGGTGACGAGCAGGCGGCGATTGCGGCGGCCGCCCGTTTGGTGGCTGAAATTCGCGGTGGTATCGACAGCGTTGCTTCCTAGATTGTCGGCGCGCGTTTATACTGTGCGTCTTCATTTTCACCGGGCCTGATCATGAGCTGGATCGACAAGATTCTCCCTGCCGGCGTACGCAGCAACGCGGAGGGAGCCCGCGCCAGTAGCGTCCCGGAAGGTCTGTGGACCAAGTGCGTCAAGTGCGAAGCGGTCCTGTATCGCCCCGATGTGGAGCGCAACAACGACGTCTGTCCCAAGTGTGATCACCACATGCGCATCGGCGCGCGGCGGCGGTTGGCCATTTTCCTTGATCCGGGCAGTGGCGAAGAGGTGTTCACCGACATCGAGCCCGTCGATCGCCTGAAGTTCAAGGACAAGAAAAAATACCGCGATCGCCTCACTGCCGCACAGAAAGCGACAGGTGAAAAAGACGCGCTTATCGCCATGCGCGGCACGCTCCTGGGCATGCCTGTGGTGGCGCTGGCCTTCGAGTTTGAGTTCCACGGCGGCTCCATGGGCTACGCGGTGGGAGAGAAATTCACCCGGGCGGCGCAATTGGCACTGGATGAAAATATTCCGCTGGTGTGCTTCGCTGCATCCGGCGGTGCACGCATGCAGGAAGCACTGATTTCGCTGATGCAGATGGCCAAGACCAGCGCCGTCATCGAGCGCATGAAAGTGCACGCCGTGCCCTACGTCTCTGTGATGACCGACCCGATTTATGGCGGCGTGTCTGCTTCGCTGGCCCTGCTGGGAGATATCAACATCGCCGAGCCGGATGCACGCGCCGGGTTCGCCGGTCCCAATATCATTGAGCAGACGATTCGGCAGAAGCTTCCCAAGGGGTTCCAGCGCAGTGAGTTCCTGCTTGAACACGGCGCCATCGACATGATTGTGCACCGCACGCAGATGCGCGAGACCATCGCGCGCCTGTTGGCGAAACTCACGCACCAGACGCTGCCCGATGCCGAAGATGTCGCGGCGGAAACGGTCGAGGCCCCGGAGGTCGAGGCCGAGCCGGTCCCGGACACTGCCCCGAAGGATGACTAAAGCGGCTTTGCAGGACTGGCTCGAACGCCTGGAAAAACTGCATCCCGAGGAAATTGACCTGGGCCTGGAGCGTATCAGGCGCGTGGCCGAGGCGATGGACCTGCTGCCCCTGCCACAGCCGGTGGTGACCGTTGCCGGCACCAACGGCAAGGGTTCAACCGTGGCGGTCCTCGAGGCGCTGCTGCGCCAGCAGGGCAAACGCGTCGGCACTTTTACCTCTCCCCACCTGTTGCGCTTTAGCGAGCGAATCCGTGTCGATGGCCGCGAGGCAGACGATGCCCGCATCGTCGAGGCTTTCGAGGCTATCGAGAACGCGCGCGGCGAGACGACGCTCACGTACTTTGAGTTTGCCGCGCTCGCGGCCCTGGTCGTGTTTCGCGCCGCGGCACCCGACGTGGTTGTCCTGGAAGTGGGACTGGGCGGGCGTCTCGATGCGGTCAATATCGTGGATCCGACGGTCGCGGTGATTACCAGTATTGCGCTGGATCACCAGGGCTGGCTCGGTGATACCCGTGACGCCATTGCCGTTGAAAAAGCCGGAATCCTGCGCAGTGGCGCGGCGGCGGTGATTGCCGATGCGGATCCGCCCGAGTCGCTGGTCAAGGCGGTCGCCGATCGCGGCGCGTCCCCGGCGGTTTTCCTCGGGCGCGATTTCAGCGCGGTGACTACGCCTGGTGGCACAGGGGAGATTACCCTGTGGCGCGACGAGCAGGCGCCACAGGCACTGGCGCCGGTCGCACTTGGAGGGCTTCTGCCCGAGAATATTGCCGCCGCTCTGCAGGCGGCACTCCTGCTTGGTTGCACATTTGGCGATGCCGATGTACAGGCCGCGCTGGAACAGGTTGTCCTGGCGGGCAGGCGCCAGCGCGTGGAGCGCGACGGCGTGGTCTACCTGCTGGATGTGGCACATAATCCGGCGGCGGTCGAGAGGTTGCTGGCCTACCTCGGTGAGAATGCCGGCACCGGCCGGACGCTGGCGGTGTTTTCGGTCATGCGCGACAAGGATTACGCCGCGATCATCCGGGCGGCGGCCGACACCTTTGACGCCTGGCTGATCGCCGACCAGCCGCGAAACGCACGGGCGGCCACGGCCGTCGAACTGGGTGATGTTTTGGCGCAACTGGGTGTCGAACGGGTGAGCTATAACGACAACGTGCGCCAGGCGCTGGCGCGGGCGCGGCAGTTGGCCCGTCCCGGTGATACCATCGTGGTTTTCGGGTCGTTCACCACCGTGGGGATCGCACTGGAAAAACTCTCTGTCAACGATGCGCTGAGGGAGGCCGGCTGACGTGAATGAGCCGCTGAAACAACGACTGGTGGGAGCCCTGATCCTGGTGGCGCTCGGCGTCATCTTCTGGCCGATTATTTTTGTGCAGCCGACGGAACAGCCCGAGCAGGATATGCCTGCCATTCCGCCGCGTCCGGTGGTCGGTGAAGAGCCCGTCCCGGCGCCGCAACTGGACAATCTGCGCCAGTCCCGACCAATTGCCGCCGCTCAGGCGCCGGAACCGGTACAGCCGGTCCGCGATGACGTGGTGATTCCCGATGTGGCCGATACACCGCCCGCGAAGCCGTCGGCCCCGGTCGTGCGGCGCGAGGAGGCCCCCGAGCCGCTGGCGATCGACGAAGATGGTGTCCCGCTGGCCTGGATACTCCAGGTAGTGACGGTGAGCAGCGCCGACAAGGCCGATGAGATACGCGGCCGCTTGCAGGCGATGGATCACAAGGCCTACGTGAAAAAGGTCGTGCGTAACGGCGACACACTCTACCGCGTGTATGTCGGGCCCAAGTTCGAACGCGCAAAACTGGAACAGTTGCAGTCGGATATCGACAGCGCGTTTGGCGTCAGTTCCATCGTGGTGAGGTACCTGCCCTGACGCGCTGCGGCGGGGTGGTGAGCGTATGATCGCGATTTCGCAGTTCAGCGCAATCGACTGGGTCATTGTCGTGGTGCTCGCGGTGTCAGTCGGTCTGAGCCTGTGGCGCGGTTTTGTCCGCGAAGCCATCGCACTGGCCGGGTGGGTCGTGGCCTATATCGTGGCCAACCTGTATGTCGACGCGATGGCCAGTCTGCTGGCCGGCGCGATAGCCAATGTTACGGGCCGGTATGTGGTGGCCTTCGCCGTGCTGTTTGTCGGGACGCTGATCGTCGCAACCGTGCTGCGCCGGCTCGCCTATGGCATCGTCAGGGTGGCGGGGTTGTCCTTGCTGGACCGATTGCTGGGCACGGTCTTCGGGTTCGCGCGCGGTATTATCGTGATCCTGGTGGGTGTGTACCTGTTGCGCCAGTTGATTGCGCCACAGGACCTGGTATGGCTGGAGCATTCACAGCTCATGCCGCACGTCGATTACGTTGCGCAGTGGGCGCAGCGGGTGTTCTACAATGTCAGCAATGTGTGAGCCGGCAGCGCCGGTCGCCTCGCTCGGGACAGGGGAAAGGTAAATGTGTGGTCTGGTAGGCATGGTCGGCAAGTCGGATGTCGCGGCGGATATCTACAATGCCCTCACGGTATTGCAGCATCGCGGGCAGGACGCCGCGGGGATTGTCACCTGCGCCGGTGGGCGCTTCAGCCAGCGTAAGGGCGAGGGCCTGGTGCGCGACGTGTTTCGCCAGGAACACATGCAGCGGCTGCGCGGTTCGATGGGTATCGGGCACATCCGCTACCCCACGGCGGGCAGTTCGGGCACTGCGCTGGCGCAGCCGTTTTATGTGAACTCCCCCTACGGTATCGCCCTGGCCCATAACGGGAATCTTACCAACTCCGAGCAACTTACCCAGGAATTGTTTCAGGACGACCTGCGCCACCTCAACACCGATTCCGATTCCGAGGTGCTGCTCAACGTGTTTGCGCACGAGTTGCAGACCCTGGGCAAGCTCAATCCGCAGCCAGACGATATTTTCGCAGCGGTCGAGGCCGTGCATCGCCGCTGTCGCGGCGGCTACGCCGTGATCGGCCTGCTGGTGAATTACGGTGTGCTGGGATTCCGCGATCCGCACGGCATTCGGCCGTTGGTGGTCGGTTCGCGTCAGGGCGAAGGCGGTGGTACCGAGTACATGATCGCCTCGGAAAGCGTTGCGCTCGACGTGTTGGGCTTCACACTGCTGGGTGATGTCGCCCCGGGCGAGGCGGTTTTTATCGACCAGGAAGGGCAGCTACACCGGCGCCAGTGCGCCAGCAATCCGCAGCTGACGCCCTGTATTTTCGAGCACGTCTACTTCGCGCGCCCGGATTCGCTGATGGACGGCATTTCCGTGTACAAGACGCGGATGCGGCAGGGCGCCGCACTGGCGCACAAAATCCAGCGGCTGCGGCCGGATCTGGAGATCGACGTGATCATTCCCATTCCCGATACCAGTCGTATCGCGGCGCAGTCCATGGCCTACGAACTGGGTATCAAGTTCCGCGAGGGACTGATGAAGAACCGCTATATCGGCCGTACCTTCATCATGCCGGGACAAACGCACCGAAAGAAATCCGTGCGCCAGAAA
>CAYGOX010000057.1:0-3242 GCA_964351485.1 uncultured Halioglobus sp. | reverse complement strand
ACTCAACCCGGTACCGCTCGAATTCGAGGGCAAGAACGTCATGCTGGTCGACGATTCGATCGTGCGCGGCACGACCTGCCGACAGATTATCGAGATGGCGCGCGATGCTGGCGCGGCCAACGTGTACTTCGCCTCTGCGGCGCCGCCAGTGCGCTATCCGAACGTGTACGGTATTGACATGCCGTCTGCTTCGGAGCTGATCGCCCACGGACGCACGGTGGAAGAGGTGTGTGAGCTGATTGGCGCGGACTGGCTGGTGTACCAGGATCTCGACGACCTGGTGGCCTGCTCTTCCGAGGGCAATCCCGATATTCCGGCCTTCGACTGCTCGGTGTTCAGTGGTGAATATTGCACTGGCGATGTCGATCAGAATTACCTTGATCGTATCGAGTCATTGCGCAACGATGACGCCCAGAGCAAACGCCGCGCCGCGCTGCAGGCCGAGGGCGCGGTGGTTGGCCTGCACAACGATATCTAGGATTTCCAATGAGTACCGACGACAGGGACACGCAGGATCCACTGCGCGACGCACAGCTTGATACGCTGGCGGTTCGCGCCGGTGTCCATCGCACCGCGGAAGGCGAACACAGCGAGCCCATATTCGCCACGTCCAGCTACGTATTTGCCAACGCCGCCGAAGCGGCGGCGCGCTTTTCCGGTGAAGATGTGGGCAATGTCTATTCGCGCTACACCAATCCCACGGTGCGCAGCTTCGAAGAGCGCCTGGCCGCGCTGGAAGGTGCGCAGGCCTGTGTCGGCACGGCGTCCGGCATGGCGGCGATTCTCAGTACCTGCATGGCGCTGCTGAAAGCTGGCGATCACGTGGTGTGTTCGCGCGATGTGTTTGGCACCACCACAAATCTGTTCTCTCGCTACATGGCCAAGTTCGGTGTTGAAGTGTCCTTCGTGGCGCTGCTCGACACGGCCGGCTGGGAAGCGGCCCTGCGTCCAAACACCGCCATGCTGTTTCTCGAATCACCGTCCAACCCGCTGTGTGAGGTTGCCGATATCCGGGCGATGGCGGCGCTGGCGCACGCCAATGACTGCCTGCTGGTCGTGGATAATTGTTTCTGCACACCGGCATTGCAGCTGCCGTTGGCGCTGGGCGCCGACATCGTGGTGCACTCGGCAACGAAATATCTCGACGGACAGGGTCGCTGTGTCGGCGGAGCCGTGCTGGGTAGCCAGGAACACATGAACGAAGTGGTGACGTTCCTGCGAACCTGCGGGCCGACGATGAGCGCTTTCAACGCCTGGGTTTTCCTCAAGGGGCTCGAAACCCTGCGGCTGCGCATGGAGGCCCACAGCGCCAACGCCCTGGCGGTGGCGCGTTGGCTGGAGCAACAGCCGGCTGTGGAGCACGTGTATTACGCCGGTCTTGAAAATCACCCGGGCCACGCGCTGGCCAGTGAGCAGCAGCGCGCGTTCGGCGGCGTCCTGTCATTCCAGGTAAAGGGCGGGCGGGAACAGGCATGGCAGTGTATCGATGGCACGCAATTTTTGTCGCTCACTGCCAATCTCGGCGATGCCAAGACGACGATCGTGCACCCGGCCACGACCACCCACGGCCGGCTGACCGATGAACAGCGCGCCGCGGCGGGTATCGCCGACAACCTGGTGCGCGTGGCCGTGGGACTCGAAGCGGTGGAGGATATCCAGGCCGATCTGGCGCGGGGGTTTGCGGCGATCCGTTAGGTCAGTGCAGCCACCCGCGGCAGTGCAACAACAATAACAGCAGGAAGGGGATATGCAGTTAGAAGGCGTTATCGATTCCGCGGTCAGGGAAGTGAGCCGCGTCCTGCTGGGCAAGGAAGCGCAGGTGCGGATGGCGCTGTGCTGCCTGTTTTCGCGCGGACACCTGCTGCTGGAAGATTTGCCTGGCATGGGCAAGACCACGCTGTCGCACGCACTGGCGTCGGTCATGGGGCTGTCGTGGAAGCGCGTGCAGTTCACCAGCGACCTGTTGCCCGCCGACATCCTGGGCGTCTCGATATTTGACGCGGCGCAGAACAACTTTACCTTTCACCCGGGCCCGATTTTCACTCAGCTGCTGCTGGCCGACGAGATCAACCGTGCCACGCCGAGGACGCAGAGCGCGTTGCTCGAAGCGATGGCGGAAGGGCAGGTGACGGTGGAGGGCGAGACGCGCGGCCTGCCCGACCCGTTCTTCGTCATCGCCACGCAGAACCCGATTCACCAGTCGGGCACCTACCCGCTGCCCGAATCCCAACTCGACCGATTCACCATGCGTATCAAGCTCGGTTACCCGCATCCCGCTGCAGAGCGCGAGATGTTCGCCCGGCGCCACAGTGCCACCCAGGCCATCACCAACCTGGCGCAGCACATCGATCTGTCGCAGCTGGAGGCGATCCGTGTCGCGGTCAGCCAGGTCCATGCGTCCGATTCGCTGCTGGATTACCTCCAGCGGCTCGTGGCTTACACCCGCCAGTCGTCGGAGTTCGAGGTCGGTTTGTCTCCGCGCGGTGCGCTGGCGCTACTCGATTGCGCCAAAACCTGGGCGGTCATGCAGGACCGTGGCCATGTCGTGCCCGAGGATATCCAGATGGTGTTGCCAGCCGTGGCGGGGCACCGCGTGGTACCCAGTGGCGACTATTCCGGCGACGGAGCCGCACTGGTCGAGCTGCTCCTGCGTGATGTGGACGTCATCGCGAGCTGAGGGTTGGCGGTGAGTTCCCCCGAGGCAACCCCGCGCTACACCACTCTCCAGACGCGTCTGCAGGCGCGGTTCAGGGCCTGGGTCAATCGGCGCATACCGCCGGCGCGGGAAGTCACGCTCGACCAGAAACGCATCTTCATTTTTCCCAGCCGCGTCGGACTGTTCTTCGGCATCTGTCTGGTAGTGATGCTGCTGACCGCCATCAACTTCCAGAACAACCTGGCCTTCGCCCTCACGTTCCTCCTCGCGACCCTGTTTATTGTGGCGACCCTGCATACCTATGCCAATCTCTCGGGGCTGACCATCCGGGCGCTGCGGGCGCAGCCGGCGTTTCCGGGGCAGCAGTCCGAGTTCACCATCGCCATCGAGCGGACCCGTCGCCGCGACCATTTCGCGCTGCACACGGGTTGGCCGACTGGGTCCGATACGCTGGTCAATCTCGTCGAGGAAGACCGGGTGGAAGTGAGCCTGCACGTGCCCGTAACCCAGCGCGGCTGGTACTCGCCGGGACGCCTGCTGCTGGAATCCACCTACCCGCTGGGACTGCTGCGCTGCTGGACCTGGG
>CAYGOX010000056.1:13459-14706 GCA_964351485.1 uncultured Halioglobus sp. | reverse complement strand
GCGCAAGATGTCTAAGTCTCTCGGCAATATCATCCCGGCGAAGAAGGCGATGAACGACCAGGGCGCCGATATTATCCGCCTCTGGGTCGCGGCCACCGATTATCGCGGCGAGCTGGCGGTGAGCGATGAGATTCTCAAGCGCACAGCCGATTCCTACCGCCGAATCCGCAACACGGCGCGTTTCTTCCTGTCCAACCTGAACGGTTTTGACCCGGCGACGGATGCGGTGGCCTTCGAGGATATGCTGGCGCTGGACCGCTGGGTGGTCGACCGCGCGGCGCGTCTGCAGGATGAGATCGTCGCGGCCTACGACAATTACCTGTTCCACCAGATTTACCAGAAACTGCATAATTTCTGCGCCACCGAACTGAGCGGCTTCTACCTCGATATTATCAAGGACAGGCAGTACACCACTGGAGCAGAAAGCCTGGCGCGGCGCTCGGCGCAAACGGCGATGCACCACATCGGCGAAGCACTGGTGCGCTGGATGGCGCCTATCCTGAGCTTTACCGCCGAAGAAATCTGGGAAAACCTGCCCGGTGAGCGCGAGGAGTCGGTACACCTGGCGCAATGGTACACCGGGCTGCGGCGTCTGCCGGCCGAAGATGCGAAAGGCGATGCCTATTGGCAGCGCGTCATGGCGGTTCGGCAGGCAGTCAACAAGGAAATGGAGGCCAAGCGTTCCGAGGGCGTGCTGCGCGGATCGCTGGACGCATCCGTAACGCTGTACTGCAGCGAAGAGGTGCGCGAGTTGTTGCAGAGCCTGGAAGGCGAGCTGCGTTTCGTGTTGATTACCTCGGGCGTCGAGTTGGCACCGATCGATGCAGCGCCCGCAACGGCCGCGTCCGCCGAGGTCGAGGGGCTGAAGCTGGCAGTCGTAGCGTCTTCGGATGAAAAATGCGAACGCTGTTGGCACCGCCGGCCGGAAGTGGGCACGATCGAGTCGCATCCCACACTCTGCGAGCGTTGTGTGGATAACATAGAGGGTCCCGGTGAGCAGCGTCACTATGCATAACGGCCTTGCCGCCTCGAAATGGTATGCGCTGGCCGTAGCGATTGTGGTTCTGGATCAGTACACCAAGGGCCTGGCCAGCGAGTTGCTGCCCTATGCGCAACCGCAGCCGGTTTTTTCCTGGTTCAACCTGACCCTGCATCACAATACCGGTGCCGCCTTCAGCTTTTTGCACGACGCCGGCGGCTGGCAGCGATTCTTTTTCAGCGGCATTGCGGCGCTGATCAGCGCCATG
>CAYGOX010000056.1:4765-13415 GCA_964351485.1 uncultured Halioglobus sp. | reverse complement strand
TCGACTGCACCCCGGTCAGCGCTTGCTGGCGCTGTCGCTGGCGCTGATTCTCGGTGGGCCCCGCGGCAACAAGAGAGATCGCCTGGTGCTGGGTTACGTGGTGGATTTTATTTCCGTGCACTACCATGAACGGTATTTCCCGGCATTCAATATCGCCGATTCGGCGATTTCGGTCGGGGCGGTGCTGATGCTGGTGGACAGCTTTTTTAATCGCGATGAAGACACAGAGGGGTCGCCGGGCACATGACTGAAGTAACGATCGGCGAGGGCACGCGCGTCTATCTCAACTTTTCCGTCGGCCTGGAAGACGGTTCCGAGGTGGATTCGAATTTTGGCGGAGACCCGGTGGAGTTCGTGGTTGGCGACGGCAGCCTGCTGCCGGGGTTCGAGCGGCTCCTGTTCGGGATGACGGCCGGTGAACGCCAGTTGTTCACGGTGTCGCCTGAGAACGCATTCGGACAGCCGAACGAAAACAACATCCAGTACATTCCCCGGGATCATTTCGATTCGGGTGAGGAAATCAAGGAGGGCCTGGTCTTTTCGTTTGCCGATGCCAGCGGCGGTGAACTGCCCGGGCTGATTGTGGCATTCAACGACCAGGAAGTGACTGTGGATTTCAATCACCCGCTCTCTGGCAGGGTGATCCTGTTCGACGTTCTTATTCATCGCGTTGAGCCGGCGGAGATACACTAGCATGCGTCGGCTGGATGATACGGTATCGCAGTGGAGACTCAGGTCGTGGATGTCCTGCTAGCCAATCCCCGAGGCTTTTGCGCCGGGGTCGATCGCGCGATCGATATTGTTAATCGCGCCCTGGAAGTCTTCGGCGCGCCTATCTATGTGCGGCATGAAGTGGTGCACAATAAGTTCGTGGTGGACGATCTGCGCAATCGCGGGGCCATTTTTGTCGACGAACTCACCGAGGTCCCCGACGATTGTATCGTCATCTTCAGTGCCCACGGGGTGTCGCAGGCGGTGCAGCAAGAGGCGCGCCAGCGCAAGCTGAAAGTCTTCGACGCCACCTGCCCACTGGTGACCAAAGTGCACGTGGAGGTCGCCAGCCACAGCATGCAGGGTTTCGAATGTATCCTGATCGGGCATCGGGGACACCCGGAGGTCGAGGGCACCATGGGGCAGTTTGATCGCGCGGCCGGTGGTGAAATCTATCTGGTCGAAGATGAAGCGCAGGCCCGCAGCCTGGTTGTGCGCAATCCCGAGAAGCTGTCCTACGTCACCCAGACCACGCTGTCTATGGACGACACTGCGCGGGTGATCGATATTCTGCGCGAGCGTTTTCCCGCCATCCAGGGGCCGCGCAAGGATGACATTTGTTACGCCACCCAGAACCGGCAGGATGCGGTGAAACAACTGTCTTCACAGTGCGACCTGATGCTGGTTGTCGGTTCGCCCAACAGTTCCAATTCCAACCGCCTGCGCGAACTAGCCGAGCGCATGGGCACTGAGGCCTACCTGCTCGACGGCGCGGAGGATATCGATCCGGCCTGGCTTACCGGCAAGACCCGTATCGGCGTGACCGCCGGGGCGTCAGCGCCGGAGGTCCTCGTGCAGGAGGTTCTCGACGGTCTCTGCGCGCTGGGGGCAAACGCCGCCAGTGAGGTCGAGGGCCGTCCCGAGAATGTGACGTTTTCGCTGCCGCGCGACCTGCGGATACCGGTAAAAAACCTCTAGCGTCCTCGCCGCCGCAGTCGCGCGCGGCATCCCGCACCGTTTTCAGTCATATTCGACCGAACACTCGCGATCGTCCCGTGTGTGCGTATGCTCTGTGTCAAACGGAGGGTACGGATGCTTTACGTGGGTGCAAGCGGGCAGAGCGGGCTGACCTTGTTGGAAATGCTGGTCGTCCTGGTGATTATCGCCATCGGTGCGCTCGCTGCCGATCAATGGCTGCTGCCCTCACTGCAGAAAAACCGGGTACAGGCTTCCGCAACGCGGTTGCTCGGCGCGCTCAATCTGGCACGAAGTGAATCGATTCTGCGGAACCAGCCGGTCAGTGTGTGTCCGTCCAGCGCGCACGCAACGGGTGTAGCCGGTTGCTCCGGCAGGTACGCCGACGGCTGGATGGTCTTCGCCAACCCCGACCGCGACAGCGATTTCGACGAGGGTGTCGACCGCGTTCTGCGTGTGTATCGTCCGCTGCCCGGGGGTGTTGGTCTGACCAACCGGTCCGGACTGCGCGATGCCACTGACGTCGTTCATTACCTGCCCAGCGGTCAGGCCAACCGCAACCAGACGCTGATGTTCTGTTCCCGGTTTGTGCCGGACATGGGCGATGTCAGTATCGTCCTGAACATTGTCGGCCGGCCACGGCTGCAGCGCGGCTGGGGAGAGTGTCCGGGAGCGGGCGCATGAGTCCCGCCCGGCGTGTACAGCGGCGGGCCAGGGGCTTCAGCCTTGTGGAATTCATGATTGGGTTGCTGGTGTTTACCGTGGGCCTGACGGGCGTAAGGTCTGCGCAATGGCTGGCGCGGCAGACCGGCCACGAGGCGCTGCAGTTTATGCAGGCCAACGCCCTGGCGGCGGACATGCTTGCGCGCGTACGAATCAATGTGCAGGCCTTGCCGGGTTATGTCGCAGCAGCAGCTGCGCATTCGGCTGGCGCTGACGATGGGCCGGCACCCGATTGCACCGTGCTGGACTGCGCGCCGCCAGAGTTGGCGCGATTCGATGTCGCGCAATGGTACGGTGCGTTGCATGGCCGCCCGGTGGCATCGGCCGCGCCCCTCGGGGGGTTGCCGGAGGTCTCCGGCTGTATAGGCCAATCCGGTGTGTTGTTCTTTGTCCGTATCCTGTGGCGCAGCCGCTCGGGGATGCAGGCGACACCGCGGCCGAACTGCGCGGGTGATGGCGGCGTGGCGCTCATCGAATCTCTGGATGTCGGCTGGAACCAGGTCACCTTGACGGCGCTGGTCCCGCCATGAGGTTTACATCCGGAGGATTCTCGCTGGTCGAGCTGTTGATAACGATGACCCTTACAGCATTTCTCGGCAGCTTTATGGTCCATGCATACATCGGTGCGCGGCAATCGGCACACCGTGACGAGCAGGTTGCCCGACTCCAGGAAAACGCCGCTCTGGCCTTGCGGTTGCTGGCGCGCGAACTGGCGATGGCCGGTTTCAATGGCGCTGTGCACGGCGTGGGTGATATCAGTGTGCCGGTGTTGCCCGATGAGTGTGGCGGCCCGGGTTGGGCGCTGGGTCGGACCCCGGCGCTGCAGTTGGCTGATGATGTGGAGGCCGGTGCCGTGCCAGTCACGCTGGACGGGGTCTCGCTTGACTGCCTCGCGCCATCTTCCCTGGTGCCGGGGACGGACGTGCTGGCGATTCGCCGCAGTGCCGCCAGTGCCGCAGTGCGCTCGGGTGTGGCTGCGCCGACCCTGACGCGATCGTCCGTTGAGCGCTGGTTCCTGCGCGTTGAATCCGGGCTGGCAAGCCAGTGGCAGCGCCAGCGGCCGCGGGACTTGCCCACGCTCGCGGCGGCTGATCCCGAGATCGATTACTGGGAGGCTATCAGTCGAATATTCTTCGTGCGCAATTACGCGCATACCCCGGGCGACGGTCTCCCGGCCCTCTGTATCAAGACCTTGGCCGGCACTGTATTCACCACGCGCTGCCTGGTTGAGGGCGTAGAGCACTTGCAGGTGCAGTTTGGGCTGGACACCGATGGCGACGGTGTTCCCAACCGCTATGAAAGCGCGCCCGACAGCGTGGGATTTGCCGGCGCAGTCAGCGCAAACATCTACCTGCTGATGCGGACGGTGGAGCAGGCCGGTGCAACTGCACGAGATGCAAGCTATCACCTGGGCGATGTCGAGGTTGCGCCGGCAAACGGCAGTTATCTGCGCCGCGTTTTCAGGGTGACTGTTCCCTTGCGCAATCGGGTGTCGGGTTAGCTATGGAATGCGGGCGCCGACAGCGGCCGACACCCAACCGGTCGGCAGGCAGTGCGATGTTGCTCGCTCTGGCGTTTCTGCTGCTGCTGAGCACCCTGGCGTCGACGGTGCTGGAGCGCGCAATGCTTCAAATGCGCCTGGCGGGCAATCACCAGGCGCGCGATAGCGGTATTTTCGTGGTCACGGATATTGTCGATGCGCTTGCAGCGACCCCGGGTGTGTTTGACCGGCACCTCGCCCTGGACCAGAGCCGGTGTCTGCCGGGAGACGGTTCGTCTGATTGTGTGGGCTCACCCTTGTCCTTGCCCTGGTTGCCATCGCTGATCCCCGGGCATGCGCAAGTTACCGCCCGTGTGCGTCGGGTGCGACCGTGGGAGATGGCGACACCGCCTGGCCGGGAATTGCCGGGGGCGTCCGGCACAGAGGCTGCCACTTATGGCGTGTTTGAAATCGAGGCTTCACTGACGTCACCGGGTGGTGGCATCGCGACGGTGCGCAAGGGTGTGGTGGTCAGGGTGGATGACGATGCGGGCGACACGGAGGACCACGGTGCCCCGGCGCCCGTGACTGCGGTGTACTGGTCGGAGGAGGGTGTTGACGATCTCTAGTGGTCTTGCTCGCAGTCCGGAGGCAACGCGTTGTAAGGGTTTTACCCTGCCCGAGTTGCTGACCACCCTGTTGTTGCTGGCGCTGCTGCTGTCGCTTGCGCTGCCGGGCTATCGTCATCATGTCGCGACTGCGCATCGGGCGCTGGCCGTAGCGGAACTGGAGGCGTTAATGTTGCGACAGTCCCACTTCTCCGCGCGCTATGGTGCTTACGCGAGCAGCCTGGCGCCGCTTGGGTTTGCGGACGGGCCTTACGCAATCGATGGTGAAGGTCAGCGGCTTCCCGCTGATGACGAGCGCGGTGTTTACCTGATGGAGTTGTCCACGAGCGCTTCGGGTTTTGAGGTCAGTGCGAGTCCGCTGGCAGGTCAGCGCCTGGATACACGCTGTGGACAACTCACCCTCACGTCACTGGGAGTGCGGCGGGTGGCGGGTAGCGCATCGGTGGCGCGCTGCTGGTAGCCGGATCAGTCGTCCAGGCCCAGCTTCTTCAGGCGATAGCGCAGACTGCGAAAGCTGATGCCCAGCATTTTCGCGGTGGCAGTCTTGTTCCAGCGACACTCTTCGAGTGCCTGCCCGAGAATGTCGCGTTCGATCGACTCCAGGTAGCCTTCGAGGTTGCCCCGGGCGTTCTCGAGGTTGATCGACTCGACAGGCTGTCCCGCTTCCTGCTGAACACCGCCGCTCGGAGGTGCTGCCGGTGGCGGAGCCTCGGCGGGTGCCGGCGCATTGGCTGTGGATATTTGCAGGTCAGCGGCGGTGATGGTCTCGCCGTCGGACAGCGCCAGCGCGCGTTCCAGGATATTCTCGAGCTCCCGCACGTTGCCGGGGAAGCTGTGGCGTGAGAGCGCGGCCAGCGCGCTGTCGTCCAGTTTTGCCTGGGCTGCGCCCTGGCTCGCGGTAATACGCTTGAGCAGGACATCGGTGAGGGCGGGGAGATCGCCAAGGCGCTCGCGCAGGCTGGGGACGAGCACGTCGATCACATTGATCCGGTAATACAGGTCCTGGCGGAAACGTCCCGCCTCTACCTCGGCGGCCAGATTCTTATGGGTGGCGCTCAGCAATCGGATATCGGTGGGTTGTTCCTCGCTGGCGCCGACCGGCCGAATGGCTTTTTCCTGTATCGCGCGCAACAGCTTGACCTGTAGCGACAGCGGCAGATCGGCCACCTCATCGAGGAAGAGGGTGCCGCCGCTGGCGGCCTGGAACAGCCCGACCTTGTCCTGGCTGGCCCCGGTGAAGCTGCCCTGGAGGTGTCCGAACAGTTCGCTCTCCATCAGTTCCGGGGGAATTGCGCCGCAGTTGACGGCTACAAACGGCCCGGAGGCCCGCGGCCCGTTGTTGTGAATCAGACGTGCGACCACTTCCTTACCGCTGCCCGACTCGCCGTGAATATGCACCGGCGCCTGACTGCGTGCCAGCTTGGAAACCTGCTGTCGCAGGGTTTCGATGGCTGGTGCCGAGCCAATCATTTCCTCGCCTACGGCCCCCTGGGCGCGGGTGACATCGGCGTCCAGTTGCAGGGCGCTGCTCACCAGTTTGCGCAGGGTGTCCAACTCGATTGGTTTGCTGATGAAGTCAAACGCGCCGGCCTTGAGCGCGGATATGGCCGACTCGACGCTGCCGTGCGCGGTGATCATCGCCACGGGGATATGGGAAAACTCGCTGGCAATGTATTCCACCAGCGTGATCCCGTTGCCGTCGGGCAATCGCATATCCGTCAGGCACAGATCCGGCGAGACGGACGCCACCAGGTTGCGCGCCTCGTCCAGCGTGGCGGCACTGTGTGTCTGCAGGCCCATCCGGCTCAGCGTGATATCGAGGAGCTCGCGAATGTCCGGTTCGTCATCGACAATCAATACAGTTTGCGTTTTCATTTACAGCGTCCGTTGGTTCAGCGCGATTCTGAAACAGCTCTCGCCCGCCGCGGTGGTTCTGTAGCTGAGATCGGCATTGTTGATTTCGCAGAGCTCCCGGCACAGGTACAGGCCCATGCCGCTGCCTTCCTCGATGGTCGTATAAAACGGTTCGAACAGCTTGCCCAGTTCACCTTCCGGCACACCCTCGCCGGTGTCGATCACGTCGATCAGGCACTGGTGGGTGGCGAAATCCAGCTCTACCTCAATGCGTGCAGACTCCTTGCCGGTAGCCATTTTGCTGTGCCTGAGCGCGTTGTCCAGCAGGTTGGTAATAACCCGCCGAAGATTTTCCGGGTCGAACTCGATCAACAGCTCCTGGTAGTCGCAGCGAATTGTCACTTCTGCCGGCTGGTGCAGTCCGTCGAGATACTCGCCGACGAAGTTGGTCAGCCAGGGTTGCAGTTGCAGGTACTCCGGTCGTGGAGGCTCCCGCCGCGAAATTTGCATGACGCTCTCCACGATCTGGTTCACGCGCTCGCAGTGGTGCTTGATGATCTCCGCCATCCGGCTGTCCTCGGGCTCGAGTGTCTCGGATTCCTGCAGGAGCTGGGCCGCGTGACTGATCGCGCCCAGAGGATTGCGGATTTCGTGGGCGATACTGGCGGTCAGCCGGCCCAGGGAGTTGAGCTTGAGTGACTGGGCGTATTGCGTGACCGGCGTGTAGTCTTCAACGAATACCAGCGCCTCGCCGGAGGCATGGGCCTGGAGTTCACGAAAGTTGGCGATGACCGGAGGCGCGCCCTCCATCACGGTGAACGGTCGTGCGCGGTGGCCCCCGGAAGTGCGCCAGTGTTCATACTGCTCGGCCAGTTCCGGGCAGTAATCGCCGAGTTTGCGACCCTGCTCGACCGTCGCGGGTCTTTCGGGCGCGAGCAGCCCGATGGCCGCCTTGTTCATGATGCGCACGACACCGTCCCGGTCCACCAGCAGAATGCCAGTCTGCATGTGCTGCACAATCTGTTCGTTGAGCCGTTGCAGCGAGTAGAGATCGCTGGCGCGATTGCGGGCCAGTTCCTCGGCCCTGCCCAGGCGGTGCGCAATCGGTTGCACCATCAGCGAGACCGCAAAGATAAGCAAACCCAGGAGGCCGGCAGGGAAGAGATGATTGCTGTCGAGCACGTCGTGCAGCATCAGCCACGCGGTGTCGAGCAGGATTGCCAGGACACTCACCGCGGCGATGAGCGTCGCCAGCGTACGGTTGGCGATAAGCACCGCGCTGGCCGCGACTGTGATGACCAGCAGCACGGGCAGACCGCTGAGCATGCCGCCGCTGCTGTCGGCCAGCAGCGTAATGGCCACGATGTCGACCAGAAAGACGAGCAACATCAGTCGCTGGCTTTCGTTGAACCGGCTCGACAGGGGGCCGACCAGCGGAATACTGGTGGCAAGGTACGCCAGGGCCACGGTGGTGTAGAGCGTCGGGTTCAGGGAACCGACCAGGGCCCGGGTATTGGGGCTGACCAGCATGATGAGCAGGACGACCGAGAGCAGCGAGCGGTAGCCGACATACACCCGGAACAACGCCAGGTTCTGGGAACTGCCACCAGACGTATCGGGCTGGGTGAGAATGGCCGGGCGATTCACTGGTGGTGGTCAGACCGTTGATTGACGAGTGGGGGTGTGGCGTAAAGTGTAACAGGCATTGCCAGCCCGGGTGTACTTACGGACAATAGCCGACCACTGTCCAACCGCACCACACAGCTAGAGAACGGCATGCGCACGCTCAACATCCTGATGGCCCAGTTGAACACCCTGGTGGGTGATTTTGACGGGAATACCGAAAAAATCATTGCGATTGCGAAGGCCGCCGAGGCCGAGCACGAAGGCGCTGTTGTCGTTTTCCCGGAACTGACGGTCTGCGGCTATCCGCCGGAGGATCTGTTACTGCGCCCCAGCATCGAGTTGCGCGTCAATCGGGCGCTGCAGACCCTCTGTGCGGCCTTGACCGGTGATGTGTATGCGGTGATCGGCTATCCGCGCCTGCGCAACGGCAAGTTGTATAACGCGGCAGGCGTCATTCACCGGGGCGAGATCATTGCCGAGTACCACAAGGCCTGCCTGCCCAACTATCAGGTGTTCGACGAGAAACGCTACTTTTCCGCCGGTGAGGAAGCGGTTGTGGTCTCCATCCACGGCATTGCCGTTGGCTTGAGCATTTGCGAGGACATCTGGGAGGAGCATCCCACTCAGGCCGCTCGGGCCGCGGGCGCCGAGG